>PMYB01000209.1 GCA_003170915.1 Bryobacterales bacterium
AGTTCCACCTGCCAGCGGCACTTATAGATCTGAGCGATAGTAAGTGCCGGAAGCGTGAAGTTATTGGTGAGGAACTTGAACCGCTTCCTCGTTTCCACATCGAGATAACTTATGCGCCGCAACGCATCCGGGTACGCCTTGGCTGAGTCGATGGCGGTGAGGATGACGGTGTGATCGGATCGCACGCCGGTGGTCTTGTCCACGAGGTGCGAGTAGCGGCGCTGAAGCAAAACGTTGGACTTGGTGCGTACGACGAAGAACGCTGCGCTGAGCGTGAAGATAAAAAGGCGCCGGAAATCCACGTAGCCGCGATCCATGACGTAGAACGCCCCAGCCTCCGGCAGAATCTCGTCGAGGACGTTGACATCATGCACTTTTCCATCGGTAATGCTGATAAACGTGGGGATGTTGCCGTGCAGATCCAGCAGCGTGTGCATCTTGACGGCGGCTTTGTGTTTGCGGAATCTCGCCCAGGGGAAAAGGGACAGGCACAGGTCGATGGTGGTCGAGTCCAGCGCGTACAGACTTTGATCCAGATCCACGCCGATCGGATCGGAGGCATACAGCGGTCGCGCGATGCGGATCAGCACCTGCGCGAACTCGGCGTAAATGCGCCAGTCATGCGCGTCATTGGCGTCGGCCAACGTGGAGCGTGACACGCGGCCGTGGAAGCCCATGTGGTATAGCTTGCCTCCCAAAGATCGCAAGCATGCTTCTATGTCGCGAAGGCCGTCCCAGTAAGTCAGTTGGGCGAAGGCCATCGCCAGATACTGATCCCAGCAAGAGAAGCCCCGAGGTCGCGCATCGCCGCCGTAGCGGGCCACACAACGGCGGAACTCGCGATCCGGCAGAAAGCCCAACAACTGAGAGAATACGGTTCGTCCCTGGTTCACGCCCCATTGTTGCCTGTGTTGAAATTGGGTTTCAGGACCAGTTGCCGTTCAAATCGCGGCAAGCCGGAGTCCCATGCAACTCCCTGAGAAAGAAGGGCTTGTCAGCGGGCCGGAGGTCGTTAGCCGGACAGCAGTGTTAACGAATATACAACGCGGACATCGCGGCGCTCGGGCACAAGTGGACGCGCGACAGATGCTGCCGTTTGCCAGAAAACCCGGACGCTTCGCCAGATGCCGAGTTGTTTATCCGCGTGCATCGTTGTCATATAGTAAATGTCGCCCGCATTTTGGCTGTGAGCACGATGCTGAGCGGGTCGTACGAGCTGGAATTTGACGGCGGCGCTCGCGTGAGGACCGGAAGGCAGTACAAAGATACGATCAGCGGCTCGTCAAATCCTGGCTGTCCCCCCGGTCCGCCAACCGGTCTTTGCGCGGGGGCTTGTTGAGGACGACATCTCTCAAAGATTTTTCCAATCCACCGAGACGGGAGCAACCGGATCTCCTTCTCCGGTCTGTACTGAGGACTTTTTGCGGCGGATCTCCATCGCTCCGCACGGCGGCGTAGTCTGGCATTGCTTTGAACAGCAAGCCGAGGTAGCATCTTTCCTTTGAGGATCATGGATTGATGGCGGCGACCTGCGAAGAGAACGCGGCAATTGAGGAGTCATGCGGCTAATCAGCATCGGCGAGATTCTGTGGGACGTAATCGGAGACAAGGAGCACCTTGGCGGCGCCTTGTTGAACTTCTCCGTGCACGCTGCGCGTCTCGGACACGAAGTGTCTTTGGTGAGTGCGGTAGGTACAGACGAGCGTGGAGACCGCGTGTTGGAGGCGTCTGCGTTGGGCCTTTCGACGGATCTGATCCAGCGCTCGGGCGAATGGCCCACGGGAATCGTGACGGTCACCGTGGCTCCGGATGGCCAACCGACTTTCGTAATCCACAGGCCGGCCGCCTACGATTCCATAAGGCTCGACGGCTCCGCCCTGGCACGTCTGGCTTCGTGGAACCCAGATTGGATCTGCTATGGCACCCTGCTTTCGATGTCCCCCTGCGGGCGGAACTTACTGTTTGAGACGATGGAGGCTATTCCCCGGGCGCGGCGCTTTTACGACATCAACCTGCGCCAGAACTGTTTCACACCCGAGCTGGTTCTGGAAATGCTGCGCCGGGCAACCGTCGTAAAGCTCAATGACTCCGAGGCGCGCGCTCTTAGCGCGATGTTTGGAACGGGCGATCTCACAATGGAGAGGTTTTGCCGGGATAACGCGGCGCGCCTGGGGTGGGAAGCCATCTGCGTCACTCGCGGCGAACAGGGTTGCGCTGTGCTGACGGGCGACCAGTATGTGGAAGTCCCTGGGTATCGAGTACAAGTGGCCGACGCAGTCGGCGCGGGCGACGCTTTCGCCGCCGCATTTCTGCACGGTCTCGACTCCGGTTGGCCAGCCGCCGAGATTGGCGATTTTGCGAATCGCCTGGGCGCCCTGGTTGCCAGCCGGCCTGGCGGTGTTGCCCCGTGGTCGCTGGATCAGGTTCAAGCGCTGTCTGAATCTTGTCAGCGGCTCACGGGAGCGGGCTCGGGCACTCGGGTCTTCGAGCCGATGAAAGCGTAGTACGTAATGAACACATAGCAAACCAGGGGAACCAACATTGCCTTAGCCATGCTGCCCGTCGCCTCGGAAATCCGAGCAGCACACCCAAACAGCGGACGACTCCGAGCACTTCAGGCGCTTTCACCGGCTCTGTCTTTCTGGCGGTGCTGGATTTCGCTCATTCGGATCGGCAACATGGGTCTATAATCCAGGGACAGGCGGCCGAACTATGACTCGAACGTCGATCAACAGACCGTACATGTGGCTTGCGCAGTACTACGACCAACTCTTCCTGTCTTTTCGATCTCCGATGGATGCGGCGCGCCAGCGCGTGCTCGGCCGGATCCTGCCGCGCGTGGCATCCGCCTGTGATCTGGCGTGCGGCACGGGAACGACGGCTCTGGCCCTGACGCGCGAGGGGATCAAGATGTTCGCTGTGGATCTTTCCCCAGCCATGTGCCGCCTGGCCCGCGAGAAGGCCCATCGTGCCCGCCTGCCCTTGCGCGTGCTCTGCGCCGACATGCGGAAATTCCGGCTACCGGAGTCGGTCGACCTGATCACCTGCGAATACGATGCCCTGAATCACGTCCAGTGTAGGGCGGACCTGCGGATGGTGGCAGAGTCGGTGGCACGGGCACTGCGGCCGGGAGGCTACTTCTTATTCGACGTCAACAATCGCTCCGGATTTGAGCGATACTGGTCGAGCATTTTCTGGGCCGAACAGCCGGGCGTGGTGGTCGTGATGCGCAACAGCCACGACTGCCGGCACGACAGGGCATGGAGCGATATCGAATGGTTCATCCGGGAGGGGAACCTTTGGAGACGGCGTCGCGAACGGGTCGACGAGGTCTGCTGGAGTTCTGACGAGATCCGCCGCACGTTACACGAGGCAGGCTTTGACCGGCTGCGTGCGTGGGACGCTACTCCCTTCTTCAAGGACAATCCGCTGATCCGCCCTGGCTGCCGCACGGTGTATCTGGCTCGCAAGGCCTCCGCCTGAGTGCTCAGCGGATGTAGTGCGCCCATCGCACCGGCGCGAGCGCGCTTTTTTCGGTGAAGCGCCTTTGAAGTCCGGGTGTATGAAGAAGGAAACCGACCCCGCCCCGTTGACGGGGCATCCGGAAGTTGCCCCCCTGTGAACGGGAAATTCGGATGCTCACTTCCGGCTCATCCGCTTCTGGAAAAGCTGGATGGCCGGCGCCTGGGCCGAGGGAACATATTCCAGCACCACCCCCTGCTTCTTCAGGGTGTCGACCAGCGTCCCCACAGGGATTCCCTGCACCGGTGTGCCGCCCGATATAGACAGTTTGGCGGCCACGCCGGCAGCCTGGCCGAGGATCATGTACTGCGGCTCCATGCGCACAGAGGAATAGGCCACGTGGCTGGCGGAGAAGGCCACCGGCACCAGGAGATTGGTGGCTTCCGCCGGTTTGGGCAGCATGATCCGATAGGGGATCTGATAGGGGTTGACCGCCACTTGCATGTCGCCTTCGTTGCGTACAAATCCATCCGGCCCCACGATGCGCTCGACGTTGTGCGAATCGCTGTTGTAGGAACCCATGCCGACGGGGTCCGGCTTGGTCACGTCGGTCTGGAGATCCTTCTGCACCATCACGTATTCGCCCACCATGCGGCGCGATTCGCGGATGTACAACTGGTGCGGCCAATTGCCGGTGTCGGTGAACTCGTCTTTGCACAGACCCCAGCGATTCATCTCCCGCCGCAGGCCTTCGGGCACCCGTGGATCGGTGGCCAGGAAGTAGAAGAAGCCCTGGACATAGTCCTTGTGCTCCTGCCAGATCTCGGTCCGGCGGGCGTAGCTCGCGTCAGGATAGTCCCAACTGCCGCCGATGTAGTCGGTAGAGAAAGCCCCCTGGTTGTTGATGTCGGCCTTGCCGTTGGGGAGGCGGTCCACTTTGATCACCGAATCGAGCGCGGCCGCGCGTCCCTCGGCCTTCTGGCGTGCCTCCAGCAGACGGGCAAGCACGGCGTAGCGCCGGGCATCGTAGCCCACCGGAACGGCGAAGGGAACGCGATTCTCGGGGACCTCGCAAAAGCACATGCGGTAGTTATAGGCCTGCACCGCCTTGTCGGCGGTTCCCGGCGCGGGCGGCCGCCGCGCGGAGATCTCGGGCAGGAGTCTGCCTTCCGCGTCGTAGGGCGAGACATCGACCAGGAACTGATGGAGCGGGGTGCGGTCGCGCACGCCCGCGAGGGTCTCCTGGTACTGGGAACTGCCTTCGCGGCCATACGTGTACCTGACGCCGGCCTGCGCCATCAGGTCGCCTTCATAACTGGAATCGATGAACACTTTGGCGGTGAACGAGTCGCCGTTCTCCACAAATATCTCGGCTACCTCCGCGCCGGTTTTGCGCACGCCGCCCTTCTCTCTCAGGCGGCTTCGCTCAAAGAGTTGGACACCCGGCTCTTGCACCATTTCGCGAAAGATGTCCTCGGCCACGTGCGGTTCGTGGATCCAACCGATCTCCTGTCCGTAACGCGGCAGTTGATAGTGCCGACCGACGCGCAGATAAAAC
Organism: Bryobacterales bacterium; assembly: GCA_003170915.1. GTDB lineage: Bacteria > Acidobacteriota > Terriglobia > Bryobacterales > Bryobacteraceae > Fen-178. Next base: position 5,021 of record PMYB01000209.1, read on the forward strand.
TCTAACGCGTACCCGCCGATGACTTCCTTCTTGCCGTAGTCCGTCCAGCCTAGGCCACCCGATACCATGCCGCCCACATGATGGCCGGGTTCGAGCAGGGCGGTGTCGAGACCTTCACGAGCGGCGGAGACCGCCGCCATGACGCCGCCGGCAGTGCCACCGTAGACCACAACATCGAAGCGGTGAGTCGCACCCAGCGAACCGAGGGGAAGGGCAAGCAAAACGAAAAGCGCATTCTTCATAGCGGTCACTGCAAATAGTAACGTGAAATGGGGAGAAGCTGGTGCGCCCGACCGGAGACTTGACAGAGGCGCTGATAGCGCCGGATTCCTGGCGATAAACCCCTTCACACCACCAAACTCTCAGGAAGTCCGGTCGTGGGGAGTTGAGGACCGCCGAACCGGCTCCGGTCGGATGACGGACTACTCGGTAACAGGCGCGTACCGCAGTGGTCGCTACCGATAACACCAGATAAGGCTCCCTGCTCGCCGGCATGCAGCGCGCCGTGGCGGCCAAATGCGGGATAACCAGGGAAGCACCGTTGACGGCTCGGATTCCGGCTGGGGCGGGGCGTCCCCGGTCGGGTCGCGGGTATGAGTTCTGCCTTTGAATTTCTATACCTCGAGGGAGGCTATCCGGCACCGTCACGCAATAGTAGTCGATCCGTCTCATTTGATCCGGCATGATCGTCTCCTCTTGCGAAAGATGGTACTCCCTGCGAGATCCGAGTTCAAGAGGACGGTGTCCGGAAATTCGAGGTGGGCGGGTGTACACTACGTTTGGAAGGAGGCACAGGTAGTATGAGCCAGCATGCATTTGCGCGGACTGCCGGGGTGGTCTTCTTGCTGTTCCCAACCGTCCACATCGGCTATTTCTGCGGGAAGTGCTGCCCGGCGTGTGGTCCAGGGGCGAGTGAGACATGATGCTACACCCACTCCCGCCAGATGCGCGATGCCCGTACTGCCGCAAGGGTGGCTTGGCTTTCGTCAGGCAGAGGGGGCACCATGGAGACCTATATCGCTGCACGGCTGCGACACCCTGCGAAGGGCACGCTCTTCACAATCGAAGGAACCGCGGCGCGTGTGGAGTCTCAGCCGAGGCGGCGAGTGGGCACTTGTTGTTTTGGACTGAATGCCCCGGCCAGGAGCCGGCTGCGAAGGGGGAGATGACGGTCGAATACCTCACTACCCGCCAGGTCGCCGAGCGGCTGCAGGTCCCCGTGAGCATGGTCATCCGCTTGTTGGCTAGTGGCAAGCTCTCCGGCACGAGAGCCGCCGACAGGTGGCGAGTACCGGTGGGGGCGTTGAAAGAGTACATCCGGGCCGCGCCGGTGAAGCGCCGAGCCCCATGGCATTGAGCTGCTGCAATTTGAGCTTTGTCGTGTACGACGCTGGCGGGCGCACCAGCTTGGTGCTCCAGTTCTTGCCCGGTGTGCTGGAAGGATTCGGACGAACCTTGGAGGAAAATGGAATATGCCGCCAAAGAATACGCTGAATTCGGGAGAACCGATCGTTCGTACATTCCATTGGATAAAATGGGCTGATTCGGACTATCTTGCCGCTCGGTGCTTATTGCTCGGACGTATGGTCGTTCAAGGATGCGTCCTCGCGAACACGGCAATCGAGAAATACCTCAAGGCGTTACATGCACATCTGGAGTTGCCTATACCGCGTTCCCACGCCGTGCAAACCCTGTACAGCGGACTTTCTACGCTTGCCCGAATTTACGTGCCCCCGGACGAGTGTTCCAGCGCGCATCCTTTCAGCTTGAGCACTGCAAGCATCGTATCATTTTATCAAGCGGTTTCATCTAGTGAAAAGGACCGTGTGAGACATGGAATTCGGGGAGTCGGAACAGCCTGTGGATTACGAAATTGAAGAGTTCCTCGGGTCTGGTTATTGGGTGATCGCGCCTGAGCGGAGAGCAACGCGCAGCGCGTGTGCGAACGTTCTGCGCCGGCTTCCAGAGGCTATAGCCGACCAGGTTATTAACCTCCAACGGGTGATACTCCTTGCGCCGAGTAGAGGGGAGTGGGGGCGGGCGCTGCCCTTCTCGTGGCCTGAGATTAACCAGCCGGAACCGCTTCCGTCAATCCGGGTCAAGGACGGCACCTCCGAGCGGGTAGAAGCGCCCCAGGCCACCGTCGTTACTGTCAGGTTCAGCTTAGTCTACCTGTCGCCCGACCTGGAGGCTGAGTCGCCAGAAGTCATCGTGGCGGTTACAGCGCACGAGATTGCGCACGGAATCACCGGTCAGATTATCGGCGAAGAATCTGAACTCCTCGCCGATCAGACGATTCGCGAATGGGGATTTGGGTATGAACTCGATCTCCTGCGAGAAAAAAACCGAAATCACCGATATTAACGAGCGCGGGTCCGAAAAGTCCTGCCCAATTGGCCACACGGTTTCGGGCGGGCACGTCATGCGCTTTTCTATTGGGCAGACACGCTGAACAGCCGGTAAGCACTCCAGGGCGGCGACGCGTTCTTCAACGGGCCGTCCCAGCATGCTCAGGGTTGCATCCCTTCCGGCGTACAACTCGATGTTGGCGGGGTCCGGATCGAGCCCCGGCGCGGAAGGCGTCGAGTGCGGCCTGGGTAGCTACCAGCGTCCAAAAGAAACCGCTCGAGGGCAGTGTTGTGGAGGAATCCCAGAGCTACACGATTCCTGTCGCAAAATCCCCTTCCCACCATTGTCGTTTCGGGAGAATCCAGCCGTCTCGACACTTCCCTTGAGGTTCTCGCGGCTCCGAGGTAACGTCCAGATGGCTACCGATATTGCCCATTATGAGGACCTAAATGACTGATTTGATTGTTGTTCCGCAAACGAACCAATGGCAGAAACTCAAGGCGCTGGTCCTGGACAGCGTCTCCTCCCCGATCACCAAGCGCGTTTACAATCTGGGGCTGGACGAGTTCATCGCCTGGTATGGCCAAGAACCGCGGCCCGGCTTTACCAAGGCAACCGTGAGCGCGTGGCGGGTCGCCCTTGAGGCCCGCAGCCTCGGGTCCGTTTCCATCAACGTGCGGATCACCGCCGTCCGGAAACTGGCAGCCGAGGCGGCCGACAACGGGCTGCTGGCGCCGGAACTGGCCGCCGGCATCGCCCGGGTAAAGAGCGCCAAGTCGATGGGAGTGCGCACGGGGAACTGGCTGTCGCTGAAGCAGGCCCAGGCGCTCCTTAACGCGCCAGATATCACGACGACGAAGGGCCTGCGCGACCGNNGTTCGGGCCGGCGTGACGGACGGATACGTTTTCCGACCTGTCAATCGAGCCGACCAGGTGCAGGGCGAGGTTCTTTCCGAAAAGGTGGTCTGGCAGATGCTCCGGCCATACGCCGAGGCTGCTGGAGTCCCCGGCATCGCGCCGCATGACTGCCGAAGGACCGCGGCAAAGCTCTGCCGGGCCGCCGGGGGCGAGTTGGAGCAGATTCAGTTGCTCCTGGGCCACGCGTCGGTCCAGACGACCGAACGGTACCTGGGAACAAAGCAGGACCTCGTGCACGCGCCCAACGACGGGATCAGATTGAGGGTGGTGGTGTGAAGTCTTCGACCCGTCGCACATTGAAATCTACGGGGAATGGCCTTGGGGAGCCGCGCCGCAGAGAGGCGTCCAGATGTGCCGCTCCGATAGCTGTCGCAACGCGCGTGCCCGGGTTGCGTCTCAAAGTTAAGGACTTCGATATCCTATGAGGAGTTAAGAGGAATAGAATAGTGCTCGTGCCCCACGTGTGTCTCCGTAGGGGCAAAAAGGGGCGTAACCATGCTTGGGCTCAGCCTCCGGCCCGAGTTTCGCGGCAAGCGAATCTCGGGCACCATGATCGAGCTGTCGAATGCTCAGAAGACCGGTGCCACCCAGCGCCCCGCCGCTGAATTCCTGGAAATCAGCTATCCCACGACGGATCTATTGTCTGCCATCGAGGCGGTCGGCCCGAAGAACGACCGCCCGGTCGTCTTTATCGGTGAGCGCGGCCAAGGTAAATCTCACCTGATGGCCGTGCTGTACCACGCGCTCACAGACCAGAAGGCGACGCAGGCATGGCTCGACGCATGGGCCAGCCGCCTCCAGTACCCCAAAATGGCGACGCTGCCGTTGCGCCATGGCATGCACGTGATCACGGAGAGCCTGGTCCACCAGAACTATAAGTTTCTCTGGGACCTGCTCCTGGAGCGCCATCCGCAAGGGGCTTTCATCCGGGGTAAGTGGGAAGGCCAAGGAGCCGGGAAGACCGACATCCTAAGGAACCGTCTAGAAATA
>PMYB01000104.1 GCA_003170915.1 Bryobacterales bacterium
GACAAGATCATGGTGGGCGAAATTCGCGACCAGGAAACCGCTCAAATTGCCATCAACTCGGCGCTGACCGGGCATCTGGTGTTCACCACCGTGCACGCCAACAACGTGCTGGACGTGCTGGGACGCTTCCTGAACATGGGGGTGGAACCCTACAATTTCGTCTCGGCGCTGAACTGCATTCTGGCGCAGCGGCTGGTGAGGGTGATCTGCGAGCACTGTAAACGGCAGGTGCAACACCCGGATTCGGCGCTGGTGGAGAGCGGCCTCGACCCGGACCAGTGGCGGGACGTGCCACTGTATGAAGGCCCGGGATGCTTCGAGTGCGGCGGCACGGGGTTCCGCGGACGGACGGCCATCCATGAGCTGCTGGATCTGACGGACCGGATCCGCGAGATGATCCTGGACAAGCGGTCGACGTCGGAGATCAAGCGCATGGCGCGGGAAGAGGGGATGACGTTCCTGCGGGAGTCGGCGGTGGCGAAAATGCGGGCGGGGGTCACCACGCTGCGCGAGATCAACAAGGTGACGTTCATCGAGACGTAGACGGACATGCTGCTAGAGAGGCTCAAATCTTTGTTGCGGGACCCTCCGCCGGGTATGGCGTTCGAGATTTCCGAGGCGGGGATCGCCGCGGCGCGCATCGGGGCCAGGGCGGAGCTGGAGTTTCAGCCGCTCAAGAGCGGCACGCTTGCGGTTTCGCCGCTGAAAGAGAACGTGGTGGATCCGGACGACTTCGCCCTGGCGGTTCGCACGCTGGCAGGGACGCAGGCGGCGCGGAAACGCAAGGACGTGGCGCTGATCCTGCCGGACTTCAGCGCGCGGATTTCGGTGCTCGACTTCGACAGTTTTCCTTCGGATGCGAAGGAGCAGGCGGCGCTCATCCGGTTTCGGCTGAAGAGGAGCGTGCCGTTCGACGTGGAGTCGGCGGCCATGAGCTACTCGGTGCAGCCGGCGGTGGACAAGAAAGTCGATGTGGTGGTGGTGATGGCGCCGCTCGAGATCGTGGCGCGGTACGAGGCGCCGTTTCGCGCGGCGGGGATGAATCCNNTGAGCGTGATGGCGAAGATCAGCGGGCGGGTGCTCACGGTGCTGGTGCGGGACAGAGGCGCGCTCAAGCTGACGCGCTGCCTGGAGCTGCCGTCGGCGGAGTTGGAGGATGTCGAGGCGGTGCTGGTGCCCACGTTCGTGTACATCGAGGACAATCTGGGCGGGCGGCCGGAGAAGCTGATGCTATGCGGGTTCGGCGCGCGCACGGACGAGGCCGAGCGGCGGTTCCAGGAGGAGCTGGGCGTGACGACGGAGCCATTGCGGTCGCCACTGGCGGCGCCGGGAGAGAATAACGCGGGGCTGCTGGGGTATTTGCGGTCCATCGCCAGGAACAATTGAGATGAAGATTCCGATCAATCTAGCCAGCCAGCCGTTCCGGCGCGACCGCGCCATGCTGGCGGGGTCCATTGCGTTGAGCCTGATACTGGTGGGAACGCTGGGCGCGTTGATTTCGCTGATCCTGGCGGACCGCGCGCTGCTGGCCGATGTCAGGAGCGATGTGGATAGCCTCAACCGGCAGATCCGCGCGGCGACCGCGGAACAGGGGCGGCTGGATGGCGTGCTGAGGAGGCCGGAGAACGCCGAGGTGCTGGAGCGCAGCGTTTTTCTGAATGCGCTGCTTTACCGCAAGGGGATCAGTTGGACGCGGATCTTCGCGGACCTGGAGAAGACCATTCCGTACAACGTGAAGGTGCTGGCCATCCGGCCCTCGGTGAACTCGCGGAACGAGGTGATGCTGGATATGACGGTGGGGGCGGACTCGCCGGAGCCGGTGATCCAGCTTTACAGGGCCCTGGAGGAGTCCCCGCTATTCGGCTCGGTTGTGGAGCACAGCAGCCTGCCGCCCACCCAGTCGGACCCGCTCTATCGCTATCGGATGACGGTGATCTATGCCCAGAAACTTTAAGCTGGCGGGAAAACTGAAGTGGAAGGGCGTCGCCATCAAGGAGCCGCGCGTGCTGTTGCGCGCCGCCATCGGGACGCTGCTGGCGGCCAACCTGGTGGCGGCGGTGATGGCGTTCAAACCGTTCGGCGGGTCGGCCGGCGATCTGCGGCGGGAGCAGCAGGCGCTGCGGGTCCAGTTAGGGCGATTGCAGACGCGCGCAGCCACCAGCAAGCGGCTGGTGGAAAAGGTGGAGACGGCGCGGCGGGATGGGGACCAGTTCCTGGCGAAGTACGTGACCGACCGGCGCACGATGTCCTCCACCATCCAGGACGAGCTCAACCGGACAGCCAAGGAAGCGGGGATCAAGGCGCTTCCCGCCACGCTCGACCTGGAGCCCATCGAGGGCAGCGATACCGTGGAGATGATGACCATCTCGGCGGGGTACGAAGGCTCGTACGCGGACCTGACGAAGTTCGTGAACCTGTTGGATAAGTCTCCGCGGTTTCTGATTATCGAGAACATGCAGACGGCGCCGCAGCAAGGCGGGCAGTCGCTCAACGTGACGCTGAAACTGGACACTTTCGTCAGAGAAACGGCAGGGCCGGCGTTATGAAACTGGGGACGGAAAACCGGACGAAGGTGGGGTTTCTGGCCGTGCTGGCCCTGGTGGCAGGGTACCTGGTGTACTCCAACGTGTTCTCGCAACCGGGCCCAGAGGGCGCCTCTGGAGGCCCCGCAACGGCGCCGGAATCCGCGCGGACCAGCGCGCCGGCTGCGCCGGGCCCAGAGGGCACCCCCGGGCAAGACACCCCGCGGACGGAGGCTCCGCGCGCGCCGGATTCCAACCGGAACGCCTCTCGCGGGCACAACGAGGAGTTTCACCCGGTGCTGCACTCGAAGCGGCCGGAAGACCGCATCGATCCCATGACCATCGACCCCATCCTGCGGCTGGAGTTGCTGGCGAAGGTGCAGGGAGTGGAGTTGGCGGGCGGGAGCCGCAACTTGTTCCAGTACGGGCCTCTGCCGGTAAAGGCCGAGCTGAAGGGGCCGGAGCCGAAGGTCGTTCCCAAGCCGGTGGCGCCGGTTCTCCGGACCGGGGACGAGGCGGCAAAGGCGGCCCCGCCTCCCCCCATCAATCTCAAGTATTACGGGTTTTCGACGCCGCGCAATAATGGAAGAAAGCTGGCGTTTTTTCTGGATGGCGACGAGATCTCGGTGGCGGGCGAGGGCGAAACGGTGAAGAAGCGCTACCGGGTGGTGCGCATCGGGGTGAACTCGGTGGTGATGGAAGATACGGAATCGAAGCGGCAGCAATCGCTGCCGTTGACGGAGGACCAGCCCGGTTGATGCGCCAGCGGAACCCCCGGATGAGGCACGGGCGAAGCGAGTCCGGATTCGCGCTGCTGCTGGTCTTCCTGATGGCGGCGGTGGTGGCCATCTCGCTGTATATGGAGATTCCACGGGTGGCGTTCGAGACACAGCGGCAGAAGGAGCAGTTGCTGGTCGAGCGCGGCGAGCAATACAAGCGCGCGATCAAGCTTTTCGTCTCGCCGAAGGGGATGGGCAGATGGCCGGCCAAGATCGAAGATCTGGAGAACACGAATAACCGGCGTTTTCTGCGGCACCGGTTCGTGGACCCGTTCACCGGAAAAGACGATTGGCGTCTGGTCCACATTCAGAACGGCGTGCTGACGGATTCGGTGGTGAACAAGCTGAAGAACCCGGCGGACCAGAAGGACGCGTCGTCGGGGGCCGTGCAGTCGTCGGTGGGCACGCTATCGAGCGTCAGCGCCTTGCCCGACGGCTCGGCGTCGAATTCGGGGCAGCAGAACTTGAACCCGGCGCTGCGCAGGCGCGCCAGCGAGGGTGGCGCGAACCCCGTGACCATCGGTCCGGACGGGCAACCGGTCCCGGCGACCGGCCCGGATGGTCAGCCATACCCTGGCGCGCAGTCGTACCCTGGCGCACAGCCATACCCTGGCGCGCAGTCGTACCCTGGCGCACAGCCGTACCCTGGCGCGCAGCCGTACCCCGGCGCGCAGCCGTACCCCGGCGCTTCCACGCTTCCGTCAGGCGGGGCGGTGCAGCCTTATCCCGGTATGCAGATCCCAGGGGGCGCTCAGGCGGTGCAGTATCCGGGAATGCCGGGGCCTCCGGTGAACTCGCAGACGGGCGGCGTCTCGGCCACGCCGTATCCGACGCAGTCCGGGTCTCAGGGCCAGTCGCCCTACTTTGGGCAGCCGGGCATGCAGGGGGCCAGCCAGGCGCAGCAGGCCGCCGCCGCGGCGATTATCAACCAGCTCCTCATGACTCCCAACCCGCGAGGACTGGCGGGGGTTCAGGGCGCGCAAGGCAACCTGATGGGTGGGGGCATTGCCGGCGTGGCGAGCACTGCGGAGAGCGGCTCAATCATGCTCTACAACGACCGCTCGAAGTACAACGAGTGGGAGTTTGTCTACGACCCCACCAAGGAGAGGCCGCTTCCCAACCCGAACGGAGGGGGAACGATCGGTACGCCCGCGTCCCAGATGGGCTCGAATACTTTCGCCCCCGGTCCCGCCCCGGGCGGGGCGGGGGCGACGATGACGCCGCCGGGGTCGATGCCGGGAACGACGACGGGAACGATGCCGGGGCCCAAGCAGTAGGGCTGTTCGCTGGCGCCCTCGGAAGCCGTGAAAAAACCGGTTGGCAGGCGGGGTACCCTCTGGGTCCGCCTGCCCCACTTGGGTTTAGTTCAGAAGCTGAACCGCGTCTGGAACTCGATGCGCCGGTTGTTGGCGGCATTACCGCCGCCGTAGCCGCCTACACCGCCGCCCGCGCCGCCACCGCCGAAACCGCTGTTCAGCGAGGTGGCTTGGCCAAACTGCGGCGAGGTGAGGATACCTTGATACCCGCCCGGGTTCACGTGATTCAAGATATTGTTGAACATCACCGAGAGAGTCACCGTGTAGCGATGCTCGGAGGATGCACCCGAGGCTCCCATGCCGCCCCGGCCGCCGCCGCCCATGCGCATACCGCCGCCACCACGGCCGCCGCCACCACGGCCACCGCCGCCCATGCCACCACGGCCACCGCCACCGCGGCCGCCACCCATGCCATCGGTACTGGAATTGGCAGCGTTCGCCCCGCGGGGCGGACCGAAGCCGAACGTGCGGCCCACTCGAATATTGAACGAGACCAGGCCCGCGGCCGTCAGGTAGTTCCGCGGAGCCAGGTTGAGGCTGGAGCCCGGAACCGGATTGGTGTTGAAGTATCCGAACGGGGTCGACACAATGTTTTGCCCGGGGCCGGTGGCCAGGTCGGGACGGGCATTCCGAAGCGTGTCGCCGTACAGATCGCGGCCCAGCGTCACGTCGTACGGCCGGCCGGAATTCAAAGTCAGGAACGGGCTGAACTGCACACCGTGCGGCGCCATCACCGAGCCCACCAACTGGAACCGGTGCCGCGTAGCCAACGTCGACCTCCCCCAGTCCTGGAGGAAATTGTAGGGATTCGACGGCGACCCGGGCAGGTCGTTGGCATAGTTGAGCGAATAGTTCCCGTAAAGCGAAACGTTCTTGGTGAAACGCGTGTTGAAGTTGGCCATGATGATGTTCTGTTTCATCAGGCCGCCGGATTCGTACTCGAACAGGTTGCCGGCGGCGGCGCCATAGGGCCGCACACCGAGGCTGGGCTGACCGGTGGGGTAAGTGCCCGGCATGGGAGTATTGATGGGCACGGTCTGCGGCATGTGCAGAGCGCGCGTGTTGGTGTAGGTGAGGGCGAACGTCGTGTTCCTGGGCAACTGCCGCTCCACGCCGATGGCGCTCTGGGCGCTGTAGCTGGCCCGGAGGTTGGGGTCCAGACGGTAGATGCTGTTCTGCTGCGGGGTGAGCGTCGAGAGCGCCGGCACATTCGGGAAGAAATCCGGGTTCTGCACCAGGTATGAAAGTTGGTTGATACCGTTCAGGCGCCAGGCCTGCATGGTGAGGCTTTCGTTGATGCGGTCGTAGAACATTCCGAAGCCGCCGCGGATTACGGTTTTCTGCCGCCCGTTCTTGGCGGTTCCGGGGGCCCAGGCGAAGCCCAAGCGCGGCGCCCAATCCCTATGGTCGGAAATGTTGGTCTGGAGTTCGTAGCGCACGCCCAGGCTAACGGTGAGATTCGGACGCATGCGCCAGTCGTCCTGCGCGAACGGGCCGGCATCGATCTGCGTGACGCTGGCGTACGGGTTGCCGGCGGAGATGGTGAACTGAGAGGCTCCGCCGCCCAGCGCCCGGATCTGCGCCGGCGTGTCCCCCATCTGTTGGAACAGCAGGGTGCGGCGGTATTGCTCGATCGACGTCATCTGGGTGGACTCGGGCAGTCCTGTGGTGGGGTCGATCACCACTTGGTTGTTGGCGTCCAGCACCGGCCCGATCCCGCCCAGGAACGAAAACGTGCCGCCGTAACCCGACGGGGATTCGGACTGGCTGCTCTCGCGGCGCAGGCGCACCCCGAACCGGATGGTATGGGTGCCGCGCATAAGCGAGGTGTAGTTTTGCAGCTCGAAGTGTTTCGCAGTGCTGTACGAGTGGCCATTCTGGTTGCCGCCGCCGGTAAAGGCGCCGGCCACGGCGAGCTGCGGAATGGAATTGTTGCCCAGCGAATTGCTGTAGCTGCGCGTCCATTGGAAGCGGGTTTCATTCACCGCGCGGGAGTTGAGAATGGCGGTCTCGGTGAGCATCAGGTTTTGGTTGTTGCTGGTCGTGTTGTAGCCCAGCGCCGGCAGCGTAACGCCCCCGATGCCGGTGTTGTCCCGATAGCCCGTTCCATACTCGAAGCGGGCTACCAGGGTGTGGTTCTTGCTCAACTGGTAGTCCACTCGCGGACCGATACTGGTGCGTACGTTGGGCGTCACCACGGCGGTATCGATATTGCTTTGAAGCAGCGTGTTGGGATCCAGGAAAATCGCGTGGATGATGGCGTTGTCCTGGATATCCCGCCGGTTGAAATCCACGAAAAACGAAGAGCGATGATTGATGGGTCCGCCGAAATTGCCGCCATACATTTGGTTCGAATAGTCCGGTTTGTTGGTGGAGAACGGATTGCGCGAGTTGAAAATGCCGTTGCTCTCATTGAAGAACACGCTGCCGCGGAAGGTGTCGCTGCCCGGCCTGGTGAGGATTTCGATGCGGCCGAAGCCCAACCGGTCGTACTCCGCCGAGAAGGGATTCTGGTTGATGCGGATTTCGCGGATGGATTCCTTGGGAGGCAGATTGCCGCCGCTGAATCCATCGATATAAATCTGCCCGCCGTTGGGTCCGGCGCCGGGGCCGGCCAGCGCCTGGAGGGCGTCCGCCAGGTCGTCCGGATCGTCGGGCAAGGCGGCGAGGTCCTCGCCCTTCAGCACCAGCGCGGTGGCGTTGTTGTCCGGCTCGACGCTCAGGCTCGGGCCAGCCTCGCCCTGGACCGTCACTTCCTGCTTCTCGGCGGCGCTCACCTTCAACTGAATGGGAAGCTGGAGGGTGCTTCCAGCCGAAATAGCGACCACCCGTTCAAAAGGCGAGAAGCCGGGGAACGTCACCCGGACCGTGTATTGGCCCGACAGGAGACCGGCAAACATGTAGCTCCCATCATTCTGCGTGCGAACCGACTTCTGCACGCCAGTACCGGCGATGGAAACCGTCGCGGCGGGAATGATGGCGCCCGAGTCGTCCGTCAGGACGCCACGCAGCGTCCCGGTTGTCTGTTGGGCCGGCGCGCTGAACACCGTCAGTGCGGCTGCCAAAAGCAAAAAGCCGATGGTTCGCGAGTTGAACATGTTACCCTGCCGATTACCCTACTGAGATCCCTCACCGCCGCCGCCCAGGTTCCAGCCACTCATGATGTCCCGAGTGGCGTTGGGAGAAGCCGTGAGAAGAGGTTCGACTCCCGCCAGGAGCATCACGGCGGTGACGCGCCCCGGGTCGCTTCCCTGGGTAGTCGAGACCATGATGGCGTCGCCGCGTTTCAGTTCCGAGAGCGGCATCGCCGGCAAGCGATCGAGCATCTGCCCGATGTCGCCGCCGGGCCCAGAGGGCGCCCCGCCGCGCTGACCTCCGGGACCGGCTGAACCTGTCTGGACCTGGGCTCGCACACCTCCCGGGCCGTACCGCCTGGCCAGCATTCCGGCAGTCGTCTCCGGGAGCTTTTTCATGGTGGTATCGGGATTCACGCGGACGGTCAGGGATTTCTTGGAGGCCAGGTCCTTAATTACGATTTCAGCCGCTGCCACGTCGATGGAGCTGATGGTTGCCGCCAACTGCCGGAAGCTGCCCGAGAGTATCTTCTCGGCCTTGACGCTGGCGCCATCCCCGCTTTTGTCACCCAGAACGCTTAACTGGTCTCCGACTTTGATTTCGGCGAAGGAACCAGGCTTGGCGTCGCTAATCCTCGCCGAATCCAGAGCATAGCGGCGAAAATCGGTTTTTTCCGAAGGCTCGACCGCGAGGGACTTCTGTCCGGCCTTGATGGTGAGAGTTCTGGCGGCGGGGTCAATCGCGGCGACCGTTCCGCTGGTACCGCGCTTCCGCCAGTCCTCCCGTTCCTTCTCCGCAATCGAGGCAAGATCCGCTTTGGTGCGGACAACCAGAGAGGTCGCTTGGATGGCCTTCTGATCGGCGGGTCCACGGTAGAATGCCACCACGCGGTCACCGGCGCCGAGACTGGAAAGGGCCACTCTGTTTCCCTTGGTCACGTCGTTTTCGCCGGGCGGCAGGCGCAGGATGAGGGTCTTCTCGGTGGTGGTCACAGCGATAGCGTCGCCCTTATCGCTCTTCAAAGAAACTTGATTGGCCTGAGCGTCGACGGCGGTAACCATGCCGGCCACCTGGCTGTGCGGAGCGGCGGTGCTCCGATCGGGTTGCGTTTGAGCCAAAACTCCACCGGACAGGGCGGTTAGAAAAGCCAGTACGGCGCCCCCAAGAAACTTCATACGTCTCCCCCAGAGCGTTTCGATGCTGAACACAGCTAAGGGCGCTGAGCCATTCTGGAAGGTTACACGCTGAGCCGATCGTCCAGCCATGTCTGCGGGGCCGATGGAGCGTTTAGCCGCTTACGCGTAGATCGGTTCCAGCACCTTCTTGATATATTGCATTTGCACTTTCGCGCTTTCGAGCGGGGAAATGCGGGCGTTGTCCAGGTCGATGGTGATCCAGCCGCGATAGCCGATGCTTTTCAAGATGCGGTGCAGCGCGGGGAAGTCGATGACGCCGCGCCCCAGCTCGATCACGTTGTCCATATAACCGCGCAGGCCGCGGTTATAGGCGCGCACGTCCTTGTAGTGCATGTAGACCAGCCGGTTCTTGTATTTCTCGAACATCTCGACCGGCTCGCCGCCGCCCATCCAGAGCTGGGCCGTATCGGGGGCGAGATTGAAGTATCGCGGGTCGGTCTGCCTCATCAACGAATCGATCTGGCGCGGATTCTCGATCAGGCTCCCGACGTGGGGATGAATGCCGGTCTTGATCTTGTATTCGTCGAGTGCAATCTTGCCGATGGCGTTCATGACCTTGGCGGTCTGGCGGATGGCGGCGGCTTCGTCCTCCACGTTGGGAGGCGGCGGGCCGAAGACGAGCCGCTCGCTCTCGAAGCGCTTGAGATAGCCCAGAAAACGGTGGCATTCCTGGAGCAGACGCTGCTCCTCGGCCGGCAGGTGGAAGTTGTCGCCCCAGTAAATGGTGGAAACGCGCAGCTTGTGCTTGGGCAGCAGATCCGCCAGCTCGTTCATGTTCTGGTCGTTGACTTGCAGGTTCGGAGTCGTGAACGGCTCGACGCCGTCGAACCCGGCCTCCTGAACGTCCGGGCAGATCTGCGACCAGTGTATGGGACCGGTCGCCTTAGCCGTCCAGGTTACCGCGCCGAGACCCCAGTTGATATTGCGTTGGGCCGCGCCCAGCGACGCGCCGGCGGCCGCGGCGGCCGTCAGGCGGATAAACTCTCTGCGATGCCATTTTGGTTCGTTCATGCATTCATCTCCTGGCGCCGCCGCTAAGCTAGCGGCGGAAGGTTCGGATTCGGCTTGTTCCAACTGCCGGGCAGATAGGGGAACTTCTCTGCGATACCCGGTTTGAGCTCCATGCCGAACCCGGGCTTGTTGTGCACGTCCATGTAGCCCTTCTTCACCACCAGCGGGTCCTTGAAGATCTCCTCTTTGAAGGGATTGTAGGTCTGGTTCAGTTCCAGCATGTGGCGGTTGGGAATGGCGGCCACGAGCGCGGCGTTGCCCATGGTGGTGAGGCCGCCGTGCCAGTTGTGCGGGCAGCAGTATTTCTTGCGGAGGTTCGCTATGCGCGCGATGTGCCACTGTTCGGTCAGCCCAGTGACGTTGCAGTCGGGCTGCACGATGTCGTAACCGTCGCGCTCGATCCACTCTTTGAAGTCGAAGCGGTTGACCCGGCTCTCTCCGCCCGATACCATGACGTGCGGACAGGCGGCCCGGATTTTGCGATAACCCTCCAGGGAGTCCGGCCGGTCGGTGCGGATGGGCTCCTCGAACCAATGGAATTTGAGCTCTTCGAGAACCGGCGCCAGTTCCAGGCACTGCTCCAGGCTGAGCCGCATGTTGGACTCCTGCATCAGGTCGAAATCGGGGCCCACGGCGGCGCGCATACGGCGCACCCACGGGATGTACTTCTGAAGGGTCATACCGCTGTTGGCCCACTCCGTACCGATACGGAACTTCATAGCGGTGTAACCCTCTTCCTTGTAGCGCAGGGCTTCGTCGATGAGGTCCTCCGGCCGCTTGTACCAGGCGTATCCCACGCCGCCGCTGGCGTACATACGGAGGTGGGGCTCGGGTTCGATATCGGTGGCGAGCAGTTTGTAGACGGGGGTATTCTTGGCTTTGCCGATGATGTCCCAGCAGGCGACGTCGATGCCGGCGAAGGCGCCCGTCCCGCTCCAGGCTGCGGCCAGGGCTTCGACATCGAACGGGTTCTGGCCGATGAGCGTGGGCCGGATCTGTTCGTCGATGATCTTCTTGATCGCGTCCGGGCCCGCATAGGGGGTGGTCTCGCCGATGCCGGCGATGCCCTTATCGGTGAAGACCTCGATCAGGCACAGGTCCGACTTCCAAGCGACTACGCTGCCTGCGAACCACTGCCGCTCTGGGGGCAGTGGATAGGACATGATGGTGACTTTCACGTCCTGGATCTTGAGGTTTTCACGCGCGATTCCCTCGAGCGGGTGGACGCGCTTGCGGAACGCCGGCGTGGTCTGGGCGGAGCCCACCAGGGGGATGGCCGCGGCGCCACCGAGAAAGGATCTTCTGGTCGGGGATCTCATTCACATATCTCCTTTCGAGCCTATTCTCCTCAGCATACTCTCGGCAGAGGCCGCCGGCCGCGGATTTTCGATCCGGGACCATGAGGCGCCATCAGTAACGTTTCACTGCATGACCGCGACTCTTCCTGGCCTCGGCTGGTCTTCTCCGATAGTCGCCGGCAGGAACATCTTCCTCACAACCGTCACCACCGACGGCAAAGCGAAACAGCCGCAAGTTGGCGCCAACTATTCCAACGATTACGCCGCCGAACTCTCGAAGCAGGGTTTAAAGGACAAGGAAGTTCTGGACCGCTTGAACGCGCGCGATTTCGAATTTCCTGACGAAGTCGCACTGCATTATTTCCTCTATTTCGATCTCTACTCCGGCAAGACTATTCTCGATTTCGGCACGGCCTCTTCACCCACTCTTGTCAATGACCTCGTCATCGTCGTTAACGACAACGAGAAACAGCAATTCATCGCGGCATTCGACAAGCATACCGGCAAGCAAGTCTGGCGCACAAATCGCTCTATCCACGTCCCAGGCTCCGATCGCCAGACCGGCTGGTCGAGCCCCTACATCTGGAAAAACTCGGAGCGCACCGAAATCGTCACCATTGGCCCTGGCCTCGCCATCGGTTACGATCTCGAAGGCCAGGAACTGTGGCGCCTTGGCGGGATGTCCGCCATGCCCATCCCCAGTCCTTTCGCCTACGACGGCCTTTTGTATCTCAACGGTGGGACCGCTAAAGCCCTCGCCGCCATCAAACCCGGCGCGAGCGGCGACCTCACCACGCCGGACGGCGCCAGGCTCAACGATTTCGTTGCCTGGCTTCAGCCCAAGGCCGGAACCTATCTGCCGACCGAACTGGCCTATGACGGAGGGCTCTATGTCCTCAGCCACACCGGCATCCTCACGCGCTTTGACGCTAAGACCGGCGTGCAATCCTACAAAGCTCGCATTGGGGAAGGTGGCGATTTCACTTCATCGCCCTGGGGCTACAACGGCGAGATCTTTTGTATGAACGAAGAAGGCAGGACGTTCGCGATCCGCGCCGGCGACAAATACGAACTGCTCGCCTCCAACGACCTCGGCGAAATGGCGCTAGCCACGCCGGCCCTCATCGGCGATCGCCTGATCCTGCGCACCGAGAATCACCTCTACTCCATCCGCAACAAACCCAACAACCATCGCCGATAGACTCCTGGAGCGGGGCCGGAAGACTGGAATCCCTCATGGCCAAGACCGACTTCAAATCCGTGGACGACTACATCGCCTCGCAACCCCAGGCCGTGCAGGGCATACTCGGGCGCGTGCGCAGCACCATACGCAAGGCCGTACCTTTAGCCCGGGAGGTCATCTCGTACAAGATGCCCACGTACACGTTGTACGGTGGTCGCTTGCTTTACTTTGCTGTGTGGAAGCAGCACTAGTCGATCTACGCCGCCACTGAGCGGGTGGTCGCGGCCTTCCAGAAAGAGTTTGCACGTTACGCGGTCGACAAGGGCACAATCCGCTTCCCGCTGTCCGAGCCCGTCCCCGTGAAGTTGATTGGACGCATCGCGAAATTCAGCGCGAAAGAGGTCGCCGGCCGCGAGAAGGCGAAACCGGCCCCGCCGAAGAATCGCTAGGCCCGCGCCCACGCTGCTGGTCGGCTCAACGAGGAATTGTCGTTCGCGCCGATGCCGCGGTCGGCGCAACCAAGTTCGGCGGCGCCTTGCCGGCAGTGATATCCCGATGCTGACCCGTTCCCATGGGCCAGCCGGAACGGATCGCGGTGTAATCGGCGCCGGGCGAGCGGGGGCCGAAACGCACTCGGGCGCTGAACTGAGCATCTCTCGCAGGGTGGTGCCACGGTCTGACGTGACCGGCGTTTCCGGGAGTGATCCGCGCCGCGTGTCATGCTTCCCAGATCGGGACTTCGCGTTCCTTTGGCTCCATTTCTGAAGGTCAGGCGTTTCCGGACCAGTTGACGTGACTGGGACGTCACGGGAGCGATGTCGTTGGGCGCGGGTGGCGGAGAGGATTCGAACGGGGCATCGCTCTGAATCCTGATTCTCGCCCGGGATTGCACCACGCGGGTCTTCCTGAGTGCTAATACCTCTTCTGAAACTTAACGCAAGAACCGTGCCAGCCGTACCCTCACCCGCGCGGGCTTGTTCAGCTCACACTCCCATATGACCGCCGAACGCCAGCCCTTGGCTTGAAGCGCCGCAATATTGGCGGCGTCTCGGATGCCGTTGCGCGTGATTTTGGTGCGCCAGTACTCGGCATTCGCCTTTGGGGCCCTGGCCCCTCGCGCGCAGTCATGCCCGTGCCAAAAACATCCGTTCACGAAAACCACCTTATGCAGCTTGGGAAAAACGAGGTCGGGTTTTCCGGGGAGGTCTTTGCGATGTAACCGGAATCGGTAGCCCATCCCGTGGACTAGGCGGCGCACCGTCATCTCCGGCCCGGTGTCGCTTCCTTTCACTGCCCGCATGATTCGGCTTCGCTCTTCCGGTGTTTCCTTCATCGGCGCAGCTCGATCTTCAGGCTCGGGTCGGTCTCGAACTTTTCGACGATTTCGTTATAGCGATTCACCATGTCCGTCACCGCTGTCTTGCGGCCGTCGGCGCCGAACCTACCCAGTTCGTAGAGATTCAGTGCCACGAATTGCTCAATCTCGAAGATGTCGATGCGCTCGCCCAGGCCAACTTGGCCAGCGAGTTCCTCCGCCACGAGCAATCCGCGCTGCAGCGTCACCAGCATCGGACGATAGCCGTCGTTCAGGTTGTCACGGCACTTTTCAATAACCGCCTCGCCTGGTGACGTGGTGACGTGAATCGCTACGTCCCCGATGAAGAAGTCCCCGACCCGCGCGTTAGGAGCGTCGGCCGTCGAGAAACAGTTGTGGGCGACGGCCCCCTCTCCCAGGGCGCAATCGAGTTTCGCGCCGACCAGATGTTGAAGCACCGCGCCGGCATAGTACATGCCGGGTGCGGTCTTCTGCCGCTCGACCGCCTGAGCAATGACGTCGCGTACAACCACGCGCAGGCTCCGCGAGGCGTCGAGCTTGATCTTGAAAGGCTTGCCTGCGAAGAACTCGTGAACGCGCTCGATCCAAAATGCCTCGACCGCATCGAGGTCAACCTTCCCTTTCGCTTTCAACTCGTTCAAGAAGGCGACGTACTCGCGCATATTGTTGAGACTGCCGCGCGACGTGCGGCCCCCCTCGGACGCCAGCACTCTGGTGATGCGGTGCCGCTTCAGGATCGCCTGCACAGCCCCCTTGCCCAAGCCGAGGACCTGACCCCCGCCCTCCGTCAGCAGCTCCTCGGCGTCGAGGGGAAGTCCGATCTTTCTGGCGTGTTGCGTCACCACGAGGGCGACCGACAGGGGACCCTTGCCCCGAAAGGCTTTACCCGCCGTGAAAGCCGCCAGTTCTGGATGATGCGCGCCCGCCATCCTTTACGCCGCTTCCCTTTCGCGCTCGACGCCGACGAGCAGCGGCTCCAGAACACGAGCAGCGAGGAAGCGAACCACGGGAACGACGACACCGTCCCCAGCAAGGTGATAGGCTTCGTTGTAGTTTTTCGGAAGCTTATAGTTCTCCGGCAGCCCCATCAGCCTGGCCGCCTCGCGCGGCGCGAGCAGCCGCGACCGAACACTGTCCCCTTCCACGATCATGATGGATTGCCGGCTCGAACCGCCGACCGGCGTGCGGAGACAACCCGCCATGTCGTCAAAGCGGATTTCGGCGCGCTGCGCGCGGTTGCCCTCTTCGTCCAGGCGCGTGCGCTTGTAGACACCGCCGACCATCCGTCTCCTCATCCTCTTGGCTTGTTCGACCTTCTTACGGTTGATCGGACTCATCATGGACAGCAGGCGCTTCGTCTCGGCGGGACTATGCCATGCAACGCCTTCCGGCTCATTCTCGACGATGTCCGCGAACTTGTCTTTGCGCGGCGGAGGGGCCGGAAGATTCCACCACAGCCACTCCGTCTTCAGTCGCTGCGGCAGCTTGTCATACGCGCAGACGAGGTTTGCCGGGTGCCAAAGCGGATCGGGGTGAGTCCTCATGAGGGTCTCCAGAATGGCCTGGTCCTCGCGCACAGCCACGATGAAAAGCCGCGGACGCGATTGCGGCACGAACCGGGCGGCGTCCATCACAAGAGCACCGAAGCGGTACCCGCCGTCGACGAGAGCGCCGCTGATCGCCGCAAAATCTTTCGCGTCGTGCGAAGTAAGCGCACCACAAACGTTCTCAAGCACAACCACGGAAGTCTCCCGCTGTTCGTCGGCGAGCGCCTTCATGAGGCGCCAGAACAACCAGAAGGTTCCCGATCGTTCACCCTTCAGCCCCACATAGTCGCCCGCGAGGGACAAATCCTGACATGGAAACGAGGCCCATGCCAGATCGGCCCGCCCCGGCATGTCCGCCGTCGTCAGCGCACCAACGTCTTTGATCTTCAGGCGTTCATCGCCCCAGTTCGTGGCGTAGCTGGCGCCTTTTTTCGCGTCGATGTCGTTGGCGAAGAGGCACTCCCACCCTTTTCCAAGACCGGCGCGCGCCATGCCGCCGCCCGCAAAGAATTCATAGAAGGACGGCATCCCGCTACTCCTGCCCTTTGAAGAGCGGCCATTTGTCCGTGATGTACTTCTCCGCCGCGTCGCGCACCACCCAGGCCAGCGACACTTTCTTCTCTCTGGCGATGACTTCAAGCGTCTCGTAAACGTCGGGCGGAAAACTGATTGACGCGCGGACGGCCGCTGCGCCTTGAGCCTTCATTCTGTCTCCATCTTCCTTTTTCGCCTTCATCGTGGCGTGCTCGTGCCGCGTTCACCACATTACACCATATCGGTGAAGGTGACAAGGGGGTCAACTTCTCGCCGGCAAATCTGTCGGAAACGAGGCTCGCCACTGCCCCACGGCGGCTCCGCCGAACACCTTGGGCGAGAAGCGTCCTTGAAAAGCCATGCGTTCGCCGCGAAACGTATTCCTACATCTCACACTGAATATTATCGACCAGAACCCGCATTTCCTCCAGCGGCGCGCCACCGGCCCTCGGCCCGGAATGTCGCGCCCCCTGCGGAAACGCGAGCCGAAAGGCGACTGTCTCGTCTTCACCCAATCGCCGGGTCGCGTGACTGGCTAATAGAATGACGCTGGATGGGTAAAGGCGTTTATTTGTTATACGCCGGGCTCTATAAGAGCGGACCGGTGGGACTACAATTCCTTCAGACGGCCAGACCAGCGCAGATAGAAAAGGAGGTATGGGTCAGGAATATCGATGACCTGCTTCGCTTCATCCCAGTCGATTGCTCGCTCGTTCGGAAACTTCTCCAACGCAAGTTTGCTCATATGGAGGCACGTACCTGTGACGCTTGAACCGACCGGCGGTTCTCCAACACACACCTTCGCTGTCCGCTGAAGTAATTCTTCGTAAGGAAAGGAAAGTCGCGGCGGGTCATCGGCAATGGCGCGTAGGACGACTCTGTAGACGTCACCCTCGGAACCGTCAGGGAAGCGGTAGGTCTTTCGTTCCGTTCCTCGTATTCTGGGGCCAGCATCAAGAACGTCAACGAGAGATCTAAAGTCAGTGCTAGCGCTTGTCTGCTCCAGGATGCGCTCAAGGGTGTCGCGCGAGACGTTAATCTGTTCGGCGAACAGAGCAGTATCGGCGCGTTCGCGCCGATTCAGGACGAAGCATGTCTGAAGGCAGAGGGACTGCATTAACTGGGGTGACCCGGCCGACTCGCCCACCAACGTTCCGACCGTATGGTCGTCTATTCCGATATTCAGCGCGGCGAAGCCGTAGTCCGCGATCCTCTTGAGTTCGGCCGGCTGCCAATACTTCAGATCAATCGCCCGGACTCGACCACGAAGCTCCGGGTTGGCCCTAACGATGTCGTCCCCGCGGTGAGAAACCGCAGCCGTCACGACTTTCACTCCCAGACGCACTGCTTCTTTGAGGGACTTTGCCACTTCGGGCTGAACATCACGCGGCATATAATGAAAGTCATCAACAAGGACGACGAACTCGCTGCCGCCGATTTCTTCGACTACTTGGGGAAGGCCGCGCCTTTCGGACGCGTAAATGGAGCCCGTCTCGGCACTCTTCTCGCCCTTACCGGTCGCCGAAACCTCTGCCTTGGCAAGGAAAGGAATGCTGTACCCCCCCGTCCCACTGACCTCACCACCGAATTTGGTTCCCGTGGTCACGGTTCGCGACGTACTTGTAGGCACGTCCATCCAGTCCAGGGCCTTGGCCCAGACTTGGTCCGCTGAACGCAACGATGCGCCAGATAGCGAGATCAAGAGGTCTTTTCCAACCACCTTTTCAACCAGAACAGTCTTCCCGGATTTCGATGGGCCCGACAGAGAAACAACCTGACCTTGGGTATTCAGAGCGTCCCGGAGGACATTCTCAAGCTGATCTCCGTCACGCTCAACATATGTGTGCTCAGGATAAGAGCCGGGAACGAAGACCTCAGTCGCTTTTAACGGCATGTGGGTACCCCTGTCATATCGAATCTGTTGAAGATGCCATGTTAACTCGTTTAAGAGGTGGATGTGCGGAACCTCGGTGGGACTCCAAGGCGCTTCGCTGGGTGACCGTAGCCCCTGTACCAACCTTGTCGGAATGCCGCCGATTATTCCGTCCCCGCCACTTGGCCGCAACGCGCCCGACGCGTCGAAGTGGGACCAAAGGAAGGCGAAGTCTCCCTTGGGGGAAATTTGCCAGCTCGCCAGGCCTGCGGGATACATCCCCTGACACGCCGGTCACACCAGGAACCACTGGAGTGGCCGTGCCAACTCCCCCCCGATACGCCGTTCGAGGAACTCTCCCCGGATCACGACCCCCAGGTCCGCATCCCGCCAGGAACCTCAATTCCGCACCCTGCTACTGGGCCGGTTCGCTGTTCAACTGTTTCAACTCCAACCAGATCTCACCTCCCAGTTCCCCTGGGAAAGCACCCTCGACACTTCTGTTCCCGGCCGCCGAGCCCGCGCCGGCGGCTGGTGCCGTTCGGATACCGCTTCAGGTTCACAAAGTCCGCCCTCCCTAAGAAAAACATCGCGCTGGAAGCCACGCTGCATCAATAAGTTACATGCCGGAACCCCCTTACGACCTCAAGCGTTGAATCGCTTCAAGCGCGCAGCGCTTTTTCATCCGTCCTCCTGCTGGCCCAAAAACTCGGATCGCCGATGACAACACATTGTCTCTGCGGAATCAGCCACTTACGCTTGTTACACTACCCCAGCGTTGTACACTGTGGACAGGGGGGAATCCGCTTTGGTTGTTATCCGAATTTGGCTTTGTTCCGCATCTCGCGTGGAGCCCTCGCAGCCCGTTTCCGGGGCCCCCCCCGTCCCTGGCCCCCAATCGGCGCATTTTGGCTTCGTTCCCGCCTGCATCCCGCGCCCTCTACGCCATCCTCGGCAATCGCCTGGCAGTCGAAGCCAAACACAACCACCCAGGCTGGCGTTTCGCCCCCTGTGGTGTCGGATGCCGTGGTGGTGGCCGGGTGCCTGCACAGTCCCAGGCCGACCCCGCCGGCAGCGGTATCCAGTTTAAATTCAGGCGCTTACATCAAGGCACCCGAATCGCCCGACCTCCTCACCGTCCGGGAGACGCATCTTGCCAAAAATGCCCTCAAGATGCGTGAACTAAACCGCTTCGCGGT
>PMYB01000058.1 GCA_003170915.1 Bryobacterales bacterium
TAACGGCTAATATCGGTAGCTATTCCGCGGGCTGGCCGGCCGCTGGGCAGTTTCCGAGTACGTCATCCGGCCGAAGTCGGCTTCGGCCGCCTTGGACTTCCCGGATGAGGGCTTCGGCCCCTTGTAGACGGTATCGGTGCCTAAATCGGTGCGCGGGGTACTACGTCTCACTCTTGAGTTGCTCCTGGTGCCACGCCGGAGTCGCGCGGAAACCGAGCGGTTGGTGGCCGAATACGAAGCCGGCGGGCTGAGCCGGGTTGAGTTTTGCCGGAAGCAGGGGCTGAGCTTGGCCACGCTGGCCCGCTATCGGAAGCGGCAGGCGCGAGGCAGCCCGGCGGCCGGGAACCGCTGGGTGTCGGTGGAAGTGTCCGCCGGCCGCCCGGTGCTGGAGGGTCCAACAAGCATCGGTCTGGCGGTGTCATTGGCGGGTGGCCGTCGAATCGAAGTGGGGCGCGGGTTTCAGGTTTTGGCGGTTCCGGCTGCGGTCGGCGGTTTTGCGACCCCGCGCTGTCGGCAGCGGGCAGCCCGGCCGGCTCCACGTCGGCAGCGGTAGCAAACCTGTCCCCAGCGCACGGCCAGAAGCACAGCGCTTGGCGGGTGCTGACCCGCTGTGTGGCTCTGGCCGCCCCTAAGAGGGCCTGGATGCTCCTGAAAGCTCCATCAGCATTGGCTCCAGGACGATTCCACCGCCTCCACACGTCCGCGGTACCGGGAAACCGCCTTTCACAGAAACCCAATAAAACCGGGGGTCTGCCAGATTCTTGCGCAGAGCCCAAAAAAGAAAGCCTCTTTACGGTTTGGCTTCGTTCCGTCAAATCCCTACCGCGCTTCCGCTTCGATCGCCTCCAGTTCCTTCCCCGCTTCCGACCACCGCCCTTGCGCGGCCAGCTCCCGGTAGCGCCGCAGATGGTCGCGAATGCGCCCGAGACGCGCATCGGCCGGAGTGGCGGGGGCTGTGCCAACCGCGGCGGCCGCCGGAGTCGGCGTGGAACCCGTCCCGGCCTGCTGGATCAACTGCTGCGCCCCGGTCGAGAGCTGCGCCAGCGCCTCGTCGTAGGTATCCGTATAAATCAGCCGGTTGCCCACCGCCAGCACTACCTTCTTTAACTGCGGCATGCGGGCTTCGGTGGCCTGAATGTAGATGGGGTCCACGTACAGGAACGTGTTGCCCACCGGCAACACCAGGATCTGGCCGCGAAGCACCTGCGATCCCTGCTGGTTCCACAGCGTAAGGTCTTTGGAAATGGTCTGGTCCTGATTGATGCGGGCGCCCACCTGCATGGGACCGAAAATGAGCTCCTGCTTCGACAGTAGGAGCACCACTACGTCGCCCAGGTTCTCGCCGTCGCAGCGCGCCACCATCAGGCCGATCAGGTTGTCCTTGTTGCGCGGGGTGAACGGCACCAGCAGCAGGAACTCGGCCTTGTCCTGGCCGGGAAGGGAGGCCATCACATAGGTCGGGGTCACCGGCTCGGCGCCGCCGCCCTGGGCAGCGGTGTGGCGCGCCAGGTCCCACAGGTCCTCCTTGTTATAGAACGACTGCGGGTCCAGCATGTGGTAAGTGCGATAGATCTCGGCCTGAACGCGAAACAGGGTTTCGGGATAGCGCGCGTGCGCCCGCAGATCCGCCGGCATGGCCGACGCCGGGCGGAACAGGTCGGGGAACAGATGCTGGTAGGCGTTGATGATGGGGTCGTCGGGCGCGAAGATGTACATGTGCGTTTCGCCGTCGTAGGCGTCCACGGTTGCCTTCACCGCGTTGCGTATGTAGTTGACGCTGCCCATATCGGGCACATCCACGGCGCGCGAATAAGGATGCGCGTCGGAGGTGGTGTAGCCGTCGATCATCCACACCAGCCGCCCGTCCTCGGTGATCACCATGTAAGGGTCCGTGTCCCACTGGAGGAAGGCGGCCAGTTGCTGGACGCGCTCGCGCACCCTGCGGAAGATCATCATGCGGCTGTGGGGCGTGAGATAGTCGGTCAGCAGAATGTTGGGCTCGCCTTCGCGGACGGCCGCGGCCAGCCGCATCAGGAACGAGGAAATCGGGAAGCCGCCCTTGCCTTCGTAGCGCGAGGTCACGTTCTTCTCGCCGGAGGGATAGTTGAACTCCGCCTGCGCGGTGTCCACGAAGACCGGCTCGTGGGACACTTCGCCGTAGTAGATCTCGGGCCGCGTGAGCTTCAGGCTCTTGGTCTTGACTTCGGGCGGGGCGTTATCGATCAGCAGGACGGGCAGGCCGTCGGGCGTGATCTGGCTGACTCCGGCCAGCACCAGGCCGTAGCCGTGGGTGTAAATAAAGGCGGGGTTGATCCAGTTGGCGCGCGCCGCGGGAAGCTGGCTGAGATCGAGTTCGCGGGGCGCCAGCAGCACCTGGCGGTACTGGCCGTCGATGGTGTAGCGGTCCACATCGCTGTCGTGGAAAACGTAGTACGGGCGCAGCGCCTGGATCTGCGTAACCGTGTCGTGGAAGGCGTGCCAGTCCCAAAGCCGCACGTTGTCCAGCGTGGGCTTGTGGTGCGCGACGTCGATGGGGGCCTCTGGCTGGGCCTTGAACTCCACTTCGCGAACGCGCTGTTCCAGGCCGTAGGCGCTACGCGTGGCATGGATATGGGTCTGAATGTAGGGGCGTTGGAGCGAGATTTCGTTGGGGCGCACGTAGAGCGCGGAAACGGCCGGCGGCACGATGAAGGCCACCACCAGGGCCAGCGCCATCGAAGCCCCCAGAATCCAGCGGCCCATCGAGACCAACACGGCGGCGGCCAGACAGGCCAGAATCAACAGCCATTGGAGGGGCAGCCCGAAGTTCAGGTCCACGAAATCGACGCCCACCAGAAACGTGCCGTGCTCGTTGTAGAGCATCTCATAGCGTCCCAGGAAGAAACGCAGAGCCAGAGCCAGCAGCAGCGCCACCGTGGCGCCGCGCAGGAAGCGGGATTCCAAAGCGCCTTCCAACTTCAGGAAGGTGAAATCCAGCTCGCGGGCATCCTGAAGCTCGGAGAACCGGTGCCGCACTTGCCAGCCGCGCGCCGCCATCCAGTAAACCAGAATGCAGACGATCGCCAGCGCCAGCAAGTAAGTGCGCAGCAGTTGGTAGAAAGGCAGGTCGAACAGGTAAAAGGAGAGCGGCTTCTGGAAGATGGCGTCGCGCCACACCGTCGCCGCGGCGGGCAGGCCGCGCGAGCCGGCGAAGCGCACCACGGTCCAGGTGTCGATCGACGAGGCGGCAATCAGATAGCCGACGAGCAGAAGCGCCAACGCGCTGATGCGCGCGTAGAGGCGGTGCTCGCCCAGCCCGGTCCCGGCGAACTTCAGGGCGCGCGCATGCGTTGTCCACAAGGCCGCGAAGGCCAGCAGCGTGGCGGCCGTGAGCGGCGCCATGCTGTAGTAGAGCATGCTGAGCCACGTGCGGAACTGGCCCAACTCCTTCCACCATTCGATTTCGATGGTGTACTGGGCCAGAACCCGCGCGCTCAGAAGCACCAGGCCGAGGATGACGAAGAAAGCGATGCGGGTGGCTCGGGAGCCCGGGCCCCGGCGCCCGCGTCCAATTTGATGCGGCATGACCCAAGCGTAGCACCGGCGGCGTCCCGTAGCGTCGCTGATCCTGCTAGACTTAGATATTCTCGTCCAATTCAGGTTTTGGGGTTCAAATTGAAGGTCCGCGTCCTAGTCCTACTGATCGGTGTGTGCGTCTCCATCGTGGCTGAACCGGCCGCGGAGCCACCCGATTCGATTGTCCAAAACTACTGCGCCGCCTCGCGCGGCCAGGAGCAATCCTTCCAGGGCGCCTCGATGGACGTGGAGATCCAGGCATCCCTCCCCAAGCTGAAGAAGCAGGGGCGGTTGCACGCGCTGCGGCGCATCTCCGCACTGGGCCGCATTACCTATGAAATGCTGCGCTTCGAGGGCGATGGCACGGTCAAGAGCCAGGTGATCGCGCGTTACCTCACGGCCGAAGCCGAGGCTCAGACGGACCAGGCTCCGTCGCTGGCCGTGACCCCGGCGAACTACAAGTTCAAGTACAAAAGCCGAAGCCAACTCGAAGGGCGCGCCGTCTATATTTTTCAGGTGACGCCGCGCCAGAAACGCCAGGGCCTTTTCAAGGGCGATCTCTGGATCGA
>PMYB01000039.1 GCA_003170915.1 Bryobacterales bacterium
CGCCGAGCCGCGCTTCCGGTGGCTGATTGTCCCCAGCCTGGTGGGCGGACTCACCGGCGCGCTGTTGCTGCGCTGGACGCCGCCGGCCATCTTCGACCGCATGGTGCCGTTCCTGATCCTGTTTGCCACCCTCCTCTTCATGGCCCAGGAACCCATACAGCGGATCTTGAAGACCGATGGCCGTCCGGCGCACCGGTCGGCACATTGGTTCGCCGGGGTGATGTTGTTTCAGTTGGTGGTGGGGCTGTATGGCGGCTATTTCGGCGCCGGGATCGGCATTCTGATGCTGGCAGCGCTGAGCATCATGGGGCTCCAGGACATCCACGAGATGAACAGCCTCAAAGTGGTCTTCGGGGGCAGCGTGAATGGGATCGCATCGGTCTACTTCATCTGGGCGCGCATGGTCTACTGGCCGTACGTCGTGATCATGGCGGTGGCAGCGGTGGTGGGCGGATATGGCGGCGCGGGGGTGGCGCGGAAGATCGGGCGCACGGCCGTGCGGCGTATCGTGATTGCCGTCGGACTCGGCATGGCGGTGTCGCTGTTCATCAAGAAATAGCTTGCCCTTTTCGGCGCGCGGAGTAGTCATATACATATGGCCCGAATCCGCTTCGCGATTCGCAGTCTGGCCAAGGCGCCGCTTCTGAGCCTGGTCGTAATTCTTTCTTTGGGCCTGGGCATCGGCGCCAACACCGCGATTTTCTCCCTCCTGCACCAGATCGTCTTGAGATCGCTGCCGGTGGAGAAACCGGAAGAACTGGTGTTGCTGAGTTCTCCCGGAGAATTCAAGAGCGGCAGCACCTCCACGGACAACTCCGGCGACAACGACTACATCTTCAACTACCGGACGTTGCGGGAATTGGAAAAGCGCCCGCAAGGCGTCACGGCGGTTGCGGGCTTCCGCTACCTCTTCGCCAACCTGACTCTCGGCCGGCAGACCTTGCCGGGATCGGTGATGGTGGTATCGGGCGGTTACTTTCCGCTGCTGGGAGTCAGGCCGCTGGTGGGCCGACTGATCGCGCCCGAGGATGACGTCGGTGGCGGGAATGCCGTGGCGGTCTTGGGTTATGGTTATTGGCACGACCGGCTGGGCGCGCGGCCCGGCGTCTTGAACCAGTCGATCCGCATCAACGGGCACGGCTTTACCATCGTGGGAGTGGCGCCCGGGCGCTTCACCAGCACCACGTTCGGATTCGAGCCGGACGCCTATGTGCCCATCTCCTTCGAGCCGGAGGTGGGAGCGTTCTGGGGCGGCACTGACAAGCTGGACCATTACTGGGTGTACCTGCTGGCGCGCTTGAAGCCGGGGGTCGCGCGGCAACAGGCCGCCGCGGCGCTGAACGGCACGTACGGCGCGCTGGTCGAGGAGCAGGCGAAAACCATCCACGGTGGCGACGACAACCGTATCCGGCGCTTCCGCCAATCCCGGCTGACCCTGGAGGACGGCCGGCAGGGCCAAAGCAGTTTCCGGGACGATACACGGACGCCGCTGTTCATCCTGATGGCCGCCACCGCGCTGGTGCTGCTGATCGCCATGGCCAACGCCGCCAACCTGCTGCTGGCGCGCTCCGCGCAACACCGAAGGGAGCTCGCCATCCGGGCCGCCATGGGCGCCGGCCGCGGCGACCTCATGGGGCTGCCGCTCACCGAAGCGCTGCTGCTGGCGCTGGGCGGCGGCGCCGCCGGAATCCTCCTCGGCAGCGCCACGCTCCGGTTCCTGGTGGCTCAGCTCGCGGATGAAGATACGCCGGCCTATTATCTTACGGCGCAACTCGATTGGCAGGTGCTGCTGTTCAGCCTCGGGATCTCCGTGGCCACGGGCCTCCTGGTCGGACTCTACCCATCGTGGGAAGCGGCCCGGACTTCGCTCGCCGGCACGCTCCGCCAGGAATCCGGCCAGGCCTCTTCGACCCGCGGCGCGGCGCGCGTGCGCAAGCTGCTGGTTTGCGCGCAAGTCATGGTTGCGGCCGTGCTGTTGATTCCCACCGGCCTGCTATTGAAGAGCCTGGTGAACCTCATGCACGTCGACCTGGGCATGCAAACCGAGCACACCATCGGATTCGGAATCTCCCCGGAGCGGAACGGCTACACCAAGCTGCAAAGCCGCGCGCTGTTCGAGCGGGTGGAAAGCGAGCTGGCGGCCATTCCCGGCGTGCGCGGCGTGGGGGCATCGCTGGTTCCGCTCATTGGCGGCAGCAATTGGAACACCGGCGTGACGGTCGAGGGAGCTTCGCCGGACCCCCACGCCGACAACACCGCGTCGATCGACGAAGTAGGTCCCGGGTTCTTCGGCACACTGGGAATTCCGCTGATCGCGGGGCGCGAGTTCACCGAACGCGACAATTCCGCGGCGCCGAAAGTCGCCATCGTCAACCAGCAGTTCGCCAGCCATTTCTTCGCGGGGCGAAGCGCCTTGGGGCGCAAGTTCGGGTTCTCCGATGTCAAAAACCCGGACACCGAAATTGTCGGGGTGGTGAAGGACAGCCACTACGCCGGAGTGAAACAGAAACCACCACGCCTGTTTTACACGCCCTGGCGCCAGGACAAGGATTTCGGCCTCGGATCGCTCAACTTCTATGTTCGCTCGGCGCTGCCTTCGGACCGGATGATCCCGCAGATCCGCCACGTGCTGGCGTCGCTCGATCCGGATCTGCCGCCCGAGAACCTGCGCCCGCTGGACGATACCATCCGGGCGAACATTCACTCCGACCGGATGGTTCTCGAACTTGCCGCGGCATTCGCCATTCTGGCGACCGCGCTGGCCATGCTCGGGCTGTACGGCGTGATGGCCCACAGCGTCACGCGGCGCACGCGGGAGATTGGCATCCGCATGGCGCTGGGCGCGGAGCCGGGCGGAATCCGCTGGATGGTGATGCGGGAGATGCTGTGGATTCTGGGCATCGGCCTGGCCGTCGGCGTCCCCGCGGCGCTGATGCTGGCGCGCCTGACCGAGAGCCAGCTTTACGGAGTGAAAGCCTACGACGCCGTGGTGGTGGCCGGCGCCATGCTGGCGCTGGCGGCGACGGCGGTTGCGGCGGGCTATCTGCCCGCGCGCCGGGCCTCGCGCGTGAATCCGCTGGACGCGCTCAGGTACGAGTAGCAACCTTCACCGAACCTCCGCGTGGAAGTTGACGGGTCCGCAGCCGCGCCCCAGCCCGGGGTTGGTGCGGATGGCCTCGTGGATAAAACGCTTGGCGCGCTCCACGGCGCCGGGAAGGTTGAGGCCGCTTGCCAGGCCGGCGGTGATGGCGGCGGAATACGTGCAGCCGGTCCCATGGGTGTGGCGGGTGGCGAGCCGCGCAGCGGGAAACTCCCGCCATTCCGCGCCGTCGTAGAGGACGTCGGTGGCGCCTGCCGCGCCGGTGTCCAGGTGCCCGCCTTTGATCAGCACGGCGTGCGCTCCCATCTCGCAAATGCGCTCCGCGGCGCGGCGCATATCGTCTAGCGTGCGGATGGTCATGCCGGTGAGCGCTTCCGCCTCGGGCACGTTGGGCGTGACGAGCGTCCCGCGCGGCAACAGCTCCTCGCGAATGGCGGCGGCGGCCGTCTCCGGCAGCAGCGGCAGCCCGTGTTTGCTGACCATGACGGGGTCCACCACCAGGGGAAACCGGAACGCGGCGGCCGCGCGGGCCACGGCCCGCACCATTTCCGCCGACCCGAGCGCGCCGGTCTTAGCCGCGGCGGGCGGGATATCCTCGAGCACGGCCGCAATCTGTTCCAGCACCAGCGAGATTGGCATCACTTCCACGCGCGATACCCGCACGCTGTTCTGCACCGTCAGCAGAGTCACCACGGCTTCCCCATAGACGCCAAACTGGTGAAAAGTCTTAAGGTCGGCCTGAATACCGGCCCCGCCGCTGGGGTCCGATCCGGCGATGGTGAGGGCGACAGGCGGCATTCTGTCTCCAGTCTACGACGCTGGAACGCTGGTCAGTATACACTTTCATTCCACCCTGAACCCATCCAGATCCACAAACTGGCCCGTCGAAGCAGAGCTGTTCTGGCCCAGCACCCGGATCACCAGCAGGTGTTTGCCGAGCCCCAGGCAACAAAACCTGGACGAGCTTTGCCATTCGACTGTCGGAGAATACAGATCGATGGTTCCCTTCCCGGCCCCATCGATGGTAATCGCCGCCAGACCTCGATTGGGCGCTTTGGTGTACATGTAAACCAGTGAACTCCCTTCAAACGCGAAGGCGGCCTCGGCTCCCGGGATATCGCTGAAGCTGATGGTATGCTGGAACGGGCCATCGAATTTGTCGCTGTTGGTCCAGTCGCCGCGATAACGGATGGCCGGATCGAAGTCGTCGTAGTACCCTGGTGCAACCACTACCTCGGGCCGGCTGGCATCCCGTGCGGCCGCGCCTTTGACTCGCTCGCCACAGTCCGGCTCCAGCCGCGCCAGATAGAAATCGCCAGCCTCGTACTCCGGCGTCGTGCAGGTCTCGAGCAGTTCCCGCAGGGCCGGGGGTCGCACGTAGTCGCCGGCGGAGGGCTTGCGCGCGATGAAGTACCGGACTCCCCAGCCTTCCACCAACTTGAGCATTGTCTCCATGTCGAGCGTTTTGCGAATTTGGTCGAGGGTCGCGAATTGATGCCAATGATTCTCGTAAACTTCGCCCGTGAGGCCCGCGATGTCGCTGCCCGATGCGATCAGCACCGCGGCACGCGGGTGCGCCCGGTTGCAGTAGCCGATCACCAGCCGGACCGGAGCAGTGTACGCCATGTATCGTTCCCTCTCGGCACGGGAGAACGGCGATCGCATGCTGAGGTCTTTATGGTAGTAACTCGAGGACGGAATAAAGTAAGCGTTCAAAGCCGTGCACGCGATGACGTAGCAGATCAGCACCCGCGCCAGCCAGCGCTGGCGGCCCTCCAGCCACCCCAGCAGTGCCGCGAACGGCACTGATAGAAGAGGCAGCGCGGCGTAGATGTAGCGCGCGTTCGGTTCGGATCGCATGATGACGATGGCGGCGCCAAGCGCCACCACCGCACCGCTCACGGCGGGCCTGCGCCTCGCCACCAGCAGCGCCACCACTCCAAGGGGCGCCAGGAGCAGATATTGAAAACCGAAAGAGCCGTCCTGCCCTTCGTAACTCTGGTTGGTGTGAAACGTCAGATCGAACGGAAGGCGCCAGCTCAGGGGCTTGCGGTATTGGTCGAAACTAATGTCCGCGGCCCGATCCAGCAGAGGCGATGGATATTTCTGGTTCATGAAGGGGAACACGGGGTTTCCGGTTTTGCCATAGGCGATCGCGTAGGTCGGCAGCGCCGCCAACAGCAAGAGTAGGACTGCCACCGCGCACGCGGCCGCCGGCTTCCCTCCCAGCGACTTCCAGTTCCGGCGCGCTTCCACCACCGAAAATGGCAAGGCCACCGCCAGGAATGCCAAGCCCCCCACCTTGGTGGCGATGGCCGTTCCGGCCAGCACCGCCGCCAGGTAGAGGAATCGCTTTTCACGATTCTCGCCGAAGCGCCAGATGGCCGTCATCATCCCCAGCACCATGGCCGCCACCAGGTTCTCGACAAAAAGTTCCCCGGTGACCAATTGGACCATGGGCGTGGTCGCAAACAAAGCCAGGATCAGGAAGCCGGTGGACGGCGTCACCCATCGGCGGACCGCGCAGTATAGCAATGCCTCCACCATCAGCAGCATGGCGAAGTTCAGCAAGCGCGCCGCATACTCGCCGCCGAAAAGATAAACGATCGAGTACGACCAATCCGCGCCCATCGGCATGACCGACCAAAGGAACCGGCTCGGCTCGAAGGTCATGACGTGGTTGGCGGCGATGTTGGCGGGGATCGCCAGGTGCATGGCCAGGCCATCCGCGCTGGCTTCCGGCTTGAGCACCACCAACCAATGCATCAGGAGCACGAACACCAGGAGCGCGAAGGCCGCACGCTCGCCGGGCGGCCGCAGCTCGGCGGAGCAAATCCTCTTGGCCCAGTACGCCAGCCGCCGCCAGACCCCGCGCAGGTCCCATGCCACCGGGACCGCCAGCAACACCGCCCAGAAGGCCGGATAGTTGACCGGCAGCCGGGCCAGGAAGGTCATCAGAAAAATCCAGGCAGCCATTCCCAGAAGGGTTGCGCAGACATGCGTCTCTACCGAGTCCTCTTCGGCCCGGCCTAGAAGTTTCGAACCCAGCGCACACGAGGCAATGAGAAAAAAGGCGGTCGCCAGCACAGCTTGCGGACCAACCGCAATGGCCGTAAGGAGGATGGTCAGCCCGAAGGTCAGCGCGGCGAATGTCCATGGCACCACCAGAAGAAGCGGCGTGGCGACCGCCAGAAACATTCCGCCGAACCTGGACAGCCTATACAGTCCAACGGGCTCCCAGATGT
>PMYB01000006.1 GCA_003170915.1 Bryobacterales bacterium
GCTACGTGCTGAAGGCGCTGAAGGCCGGCGCACGGGCCTACCTGCTGAAAGACTCGGCTGAAAACGACTTGATCGGCGCGGTCGAGGCCGTCAGCGAAGGCAAGGCATTCTTCAGCCCCGCGATCAGTAAGATGCTGGTCGAGGATTACGTTCGACAGATGAAGGAGCGCGCGGTCGAAGACAGTTACGATCTGCTAACGACGCGGGAGCGCGAGATTCTGCAGTTGCTGGCCGAAGGAAAGTGCAACAAGGATATGGCCAACATTCTCAATTTGAGCCCGCACACGGTGGAGACTCACCGCAGGAACATCTTACAGAAGCTGAACTTGCACAGCGGTGCTGAGTTGATCCTCTATGCCATCCGCAAAGGTGTAATCAGCTAGTCCACCGGTTCCCAGGAGTGGTCGGGGTCGAAGCGGGTTATCGGCAGCGGCGGCTTGCCGGGAACCGGCGCAATATCTTTTTGATAGACTGCACCGTTCTGGTTCACGATGAACGTGTGAATCCCGGTCACTCCATATTCGGCCGGCCAGGCCACCAGGCCGTACCCGCCAATCAGCTTGTTTTTCACGAAGTAATTGTGCGCTCCCCCAGGCGCATTGGAGCCTTGGCCCTCGAGGGCCCGGAAATAATATCCGTGGTAGGGTTTGGCACCGCCCTTGCTCGCGCCGTCCCAGGCGGCCCGGGCTAAGCCCTCGGGAACCAGCGGGTCGCTCGCGCCTTCCCAATACAGCCCGTCATGCCGGCCAGGCGTACTCATGAGACGGGGCGCGTACTGGAGCATGCCGTCCTTGTCGCGATCCTCGGAAGCGAACTTTCGCTGCGCTTCCACGTACCCGTAGCAGATTTCGATGGCGTCGAGCTCGTCGGCGCCGATCCGTCGCGCACGCATCTCGACCGGCGTCTCAGAGGCGTCGAAGCTCCATTTGCCATTGGTGCGGACAATGGGGACCGGGAACGGCCAATCCTCGTCGCCAATTGCGAGGACCACGCGATTCGGGTTCCTGGGAGGAATTTCGAGCCGGTGCCTGGCGTGCGCGAGGCGCGCGAACTCGGTCTGTTCGGCGCGATCCTGCGCGGCATCGCCCGAGGTAAGAACGTCCTTCCCCCGGGGACCGAAAATGGCCGACAGCCGGGCGGAGTCGTGGTTGTCCGCGGCGTCGATGACGGCCTGCGCCGCAGCCTCGGCGGAATCGAAGCGCTCCTGCGCGATTGAAGGCGCGGCGCATGTAATCGCCAGCGCCGCATAAATGGTACAGAGTCTGCCAGTCATGGCGCTACCGCCTCCCTCCGCCGCCCCGCATCCCTCCGCCGCCGAATCCGCCACCGCCGAGCGTGCGCCCCGCTCCCATGCTGGAGAAGCCATGGTCGCTTTGCATGCGCGTCATCCCACCGTTGTGGTAACCGCCGAAGACACTGTGATTGCCTGCCCAGCCGCGCTGCTCGAAACTCGGATTTCCGAGGCCGCGCTGAGGCGCGCGCTCCCCGCGATTCAAGTTCTGGGCCGGAGCGCGGCCGAACGCACCATTGGCCGCAAACCGGCCGGCCACCTGGCGATTGGCATACGGCACGCCGAGCCGGTGTTCCGGATTATGCATCCACACTGAACTGCCCAGCGGTCCTCCTGCTTCGTGGAAATGCTGGAAACCGTAACGATGAAAGAACGAATGGTCGATGAAGATATTCCCGCCGAACCAGTTGGGGGCCCATCCCCAACCGCCCCAACCCCAGCCGCCCCAGCCGCCAAAATAGAGACCGAGATCTATGCCGGGATACCAACCCAAGCCCATATCGATGCCAGGATAAAACAGAGGCGGGTAATCGCCCCAGTCCGGTGGTCCCCACATGTATGCGGGATTGTAATTCGGCACGTACCAGACATCCGGGTTTGCCGGCTCGATGTCGATCGCCGTCTGCCCGCCCTGGTTTTGCGTGGTGACGGTCTCCTGTGGTGTCGAATGCAGCGTCCCTTTCGCCTCGGCTTCGGCCCGCATGTGCTGCACCGCCTGCATCACGTCCGCTTGCTGGGCGAGAAAGGCGTTGCCAAGCTGCGTGGTCCAGCCGATACTCTGGGTCAAGCGGGCAAGCACGTCGGGGAAAGCGACCAGCCCCTGCACGCTGGGATCCCAGTTCTCTTTTTTCGCCCTGTCCATGAGCTTCGAGGGCTTCCAGCTCGGATGGTCCCGTACCCATTGTTCGGCTTCGGCGATCTCCATTGGATAAGTGGAAGCGGCCAACACTTCGCTCAACAAGGGATCGGGATATAAGGCGCCTGGCGCCACCATATCGTCAAGCTGCTGCGGTGACATCGGCGCCCCAGTGCCCGCAGGAGGTGTGTTCTGGGGAGGTTGCCCGGCAGCCACCGCAGGCAGAAGGAAGAAAGCGGCGAAGACCGCCGCGCCGTAACAACTAAGTCTGGCTGGCATTTCACTTGTGTCAGATGGCATAAATCAGGCCAGAGCCTCGAAGCGGCCGTTGGACCGGCTGGGCCAGCGAGTCCTCCAGTGGGTATAGGCAAAATCCAGCATCGCCAGCACTTGTTCCCGCTGAAACGGGCGCGTGAGCACGTCAAACCCTCCGTGCCGAACCAGTTCGTCCCACAAATAGGGGTCTGATACGTCTGAGAGCAGGATGAGGCAGGGAGTGTTGCTGGCGCTCACCAGTTGGGGAATGCCCTTTTGCCATTCCACACCAGGAAGATCGTGATCGCACAGAACCACAGGAGCATCAACCTGCCTGGCCAGTTTGACCATGTCGGACCAGTTGGCAGCTTGAATCGGCATCCACCGCGTGCCCTGCAGTAGCGCCTGCAAAGCGAGGCCATCGTCGTCGCGGTTTGAGCCCAAGGGAACCGGGATCGCCGGGGAAGTCCGGCGCACGTTTTGGAATCGATCTCTCACGGCGGAAACGACATTTCTCATTTCTTTGCCCCGCGGCCGGCGTGCGCCATTTCATAAAGAGCGGGAACACCCACCGGTTTGCCGAGGTTGGCTACGGAAGTCCGCGCGACGGATGGCCCGCTCTGTGTTGGGCACTACTTGAACTCTATCCCAACGGCGGGCCCGATCCCATACTTCAGATCGGGTATTGTGGCTGCATCTGAACAGTACGGGACGGGTTCGAAGGGCGGCAGCAACGCACCGCTAAACTGCTCTCTTGAAAAAGTGGGCGACCTTGTGGCCGGCTTCCCCGGTGTAGTAGACGGTCACCTTCGCGGACTTTTCGGCGCCCTCGGCGATGTCCTTTCCGGCATCCTTGGCGGCGCTGTCGGTCAGACGATAGGTCTCCTCGGTACCGTCGGCGGTTTTCACGGCGAGCGTCTTGGCGCCGCGATCGATGCGCGTGACCGTGGCTTCCGCGACCTTCAGGCCGTCCTTTCCGATATTGTCGATCTCCCCGGCAGTCTCCTCGGTTCCTTTGGCGGTGTAGTGAACAGCGACCTCGCTGCCCTCTTTCAATCCATGAAATGCATCCCTGGCGAGCGCGGCACTACCTTGTGCGCCGTGGACCGTGGTTCGCTTCACGAAGTGAAAGGCATGTTCGGTTCCGTCAGCCAGCTTCACGACGACGGTCTGGGCGGCGGCGTCCAGCCTTAAGACCACACCCACCAGGATGCCGTGGCGTTGCTCGACCGCGAGGGCCGCCCAGCACAAGGCCATCAGCATCATGATCACAGAGAGACGTTTAAGCATAGTTACCTCCTTTAACCAAATCATCATGTTCTCGGCGCGCGTTCGGCGCGCACGATAAGTCCCAAAGCCAGCACGGGACGGTCGGACATAACTAAAGGGAAGTGCCGGCCCCACCGGCGTACCTGTGCTGCGACGCATAACTTCTCGATCGCCGCCAGGTCTCCAGCCAGTCGCATTTGGAATCCAGTTGCGAGATCAGCCTGACCACTCGCTCCGGCTCTCCCAGGTCGCTCCACCCGACGGAGCCCGTGTCCAGAACCGCGAGTTTCGCGGGACTCTTCGCGAGGATGTCCCGTGAAAAGTCAACCGGCGCCAATGTTTGGTACAGCCGCTCGGAATCGAGGCGACCAGAAGTGGTCTCATGGCGCCGAAAACTGTCATATAGTTGCGGACACTAGTGTCCGGCTAAACTT
>PMYB01000160.1:0-8902 GCA_003170915.1 Bryobacterales bacterium
AAGTGCGAAAGTTGGGCTAGAATTGAGAGCGGACGCGTCGCTTCATGCAGGTCGTCGAGCTCTCCGAAATTCGCCGTGTGCTGGTTTACTCCGAGCTGATCGAGCGCATGCGCGAGGCGCTGCTTGCCAACTGGCGCGGCGAGTGCGATACGCCCATGCCCATGCACTTGGATGTCGCTCCGGAGCACGCCGAAGTTCACATGAAATCGAGCTATCGGCGGGGCGGGAAGTATTTCGCGCTCAAGATAGCCAGCACCTTTCCAGGGAATGCGATGCGCGGCTTGCCCATGGGAAGCGGTATGATGCTGCTCTCCTCCGCCCAAACCGGCGAACCCGTGGCCCTGCTGGCCGACGCCGGGCACCTCACCGACGTTCGCACCGCAGCCGCCGCTGCCATGGTGGCACGCGAGTTGGGACGGCGAGATACGGTCATCGGAATTCTGGGAACCGGCATCCAGGCCCGCTTGCAAGCGCAGATGCACGCCGAGGTCCTCGATCTCGAAACCGTCTGGATCTGGGGCCGGACGCCGGAGCGTGCCGCCGAGTGCCGCCGGGACCTCGAAGTGCTGCTGCCACGGACCGAAATCCTGACCGCCGATTCGCCGGCTGAAGTCGCCCGCGAATCGCGCCTGATCGTCACCGCGACCGCTTCCCGCCAGCCGCTCCTCTCCGCCGCCGATCTCCAATCCGGCACACATATCTCCGCGGTCGGCGCGGACTCGGTTGGCAAGCAGGAACTCGACGCCGGGATCTTGCGCCAGGCGGCCCTGCTGCTGGTGGATTCCCAGCGCCAGTGTGAGAAGCTGGGGGAATTGCAGCACGCTCCCGCCGAGTGGCGGCGGGCCGTGGAGATTGGCGCGTTCTGTGAACGGCGCCCCGCGTGGGACCGCGCCGGAATTACCGTGTGCGACTTCACCGGGCTGGGCGTCGAGGACCTGTACATCGCCGAGTACTGCTACCAGAAATTAGCCGCGGAGAGTGCCCTTTGAAAATCGACCAGTTCGAAATGGAGCGGATGCAATCGACGTGGGAGAACGTCGTCGAGATGGATATGAGCGAGAGCGGCGTCCGGCCGGTCACGCTGCGCGAGATGGCGGAAATGGGTCTGGACCTGGATGCCATCCTGAACATGCCGCTGGGCTACAGCCAGTCGAACGGCACCATTCCGCTGCGCGAGAGCCTCGCCGAAATCTACCCCGGCGCCACCGCCGACCGCATCGAGGTCACCAACGGCACCTCGGAAGCCAACTACCTGCTGGCGCTCACGCTGCTGCGGGAGGGCGACGAGGTGGCCTTCGAAGTCCCCAACTATATGCAATACGGCGGCCTGCCCAAGAGCTGCGGCGCCCTGGTCCGCCGCTTCCGCCTGCGCATCGACCGCGATTGGGAACCGGACTGGGACGAATTCGACGGCGCCGTAAATGAGAAGACGCGGCTGGTCTACATTTCCAACCCGAACAACCCCAGCGGCTCGGTCCTCTCGGAGGACGCCATGTGGCGCATCGTGCGGCGGTGCGAAGCCGCCGGCGCTTACCTGCTGGCCGACGAAGTTTACCTGGGCGCGGAGATCCATTGCGAGCGCACGCGCAGCTTCTGGGGTATGAGCGACCGTGTGATTGTCACCAGCGGCCTTTCCAAGGCTTACGGAATCCTGGGGGTGCGCATCGGCTGGATCGTGGGGCCGAAGGACGTGGTGGGGGAGTGCTGGGGCCAGCACGATTACCTCACTATCGGGCCAAACAAGATTTCCGATGCCGTGGCGCGCGTGGCCGTGAAGGCCGAAAACCGCGAGAAGCTCTACGCGCGCACGCGCGCAATTTTGCAGCACAACCTGCCGATTGTGCGCGAGTGGGCCGCCGGGTTTGGCGGTCTTCTGACGTTCCGCGAGCCGCGGGCCGGCGCGCTGTGTCTGATGCGCTACCATTCGGACACGCCGAGCTACGAGCTTTGCGAGCGGATTCGCGTCAACCAAAGCGTGCTGATTGTGCCCGGCGTTCATCTCGGGCTCGAAGGATTCATTCGCCTCTGGCTGGGCGGCAAACCGGAGTTCCTCAGCGAGGGGCTGCGGCGAATTGGCGGAGAGTTGCGAAAAGAGCAGGTCCGTGGGTGAACCGAAGACGGAGCCCGCGCTCCGGCGCGAACTCGGCCTGCGCGACGTCACCCTCTTCGCCATCACCTGNNTCCGCTGGCCATCGCGGTGGCGGCGCTCACGGTCAAGTATCCAGGGGTGGCCGGCGGCCTGTACGTGTGGACGCGCGGCGATTTCGGACCGTGGCACGGTTTTCTGGCTTTCTGGGTTTACTGGATGGGGATTGCATTCCTGCTGCCCAGCGCTGCCATGTTCTACATGAGCGCGGGGTTCTACGCGCTCGGCCCCGGATACGCGCACCTGGCGGGCAATCGTGCGTGCCTGCTGGCCGCGTCGCTGGCAGCCATCTGGATCGCGCTGGGTTCCAACCTGATCGGCCTCAAGATCGGCAAGTGGACCGAGAACCTTGGCGGAGCGGCTACTTGGCTGCTGGGCGGATTGCTGGTAGCGCTCGCAGCCATCATCTGGACGCGACGCGGCGTTGCCACGCCGATTCAGCTTGTCCCCAAGTGGGATTGGCGGACGGTCGGTTTCTGGTCGACCATCGCTTTTGCCATGAGCGGTCTGGAACTGGCCCCCCTGATGGGCGGTGAGATCCGTGACCCCACGCGCACCCTGCCCCGCGCGGGTTGGATCGCTTCGGCCTTTATCACGGTGTTCTACTCGGCCACTACCATGGCGCTGCTGGTCATACTCCGGCCCGAGAGAATCAGCGAGATGAACGGCCTCGCGGAAACCGGAGACGCGGCCTCGCGCGCGCTGGGCGCCAGCTGGCTTTCGCCGCTGATCGCGCTACTGGTGGTGGCCAGCGGCCTAGGACAAATCGGCGGACTGGGCACCGCGGTTTCGCGCCTGCCGTTCGCCGCCGGAACGGATCGCCTTTTGCCGGCAGCGTTCGCCAAGGTGCATCCGCGCTGGGGCACGCCGCACATTTCCATCCTGGCGTTCGGCGCGGTGTCGTCGTTCCTGCTCGTGGCGATGCAGCTTGGCGACACCATGCGCGCGGCCTACCAGGAACTGGTTTCGCTGATGGTAATCGCCGGCTTTCTGCCGTACCTGTATATCTTCGGCAGCGCGTGGAAGGCCGGGAGACGGTTGAGCGCGTCGTCCGGATGGGCGATCACCTCGCTGGCCATCGTGTGCTCAGTGGCGCCCACCGCCGAGATCGCCAACGTCTGGCTGTTCGAGGCCAAGCTGGCGGCGGGCACGGCCGCCGTCGTCGCCTCGGCGTGGCTGGTGTATCGCCGTAACGTCCCGGCCTCTTAACGCGCCCTGCTATAATCCGGTGGTTTCACCGAAAGGTAGTCTCTATGCGCTCGAAAGCTCTGCTGGCCCTCCCTGCCATTGCTCTGACTCTGGCGGCTTACGCTTTTTCCCAGACTCTGCCCCAGGGTGTCCAGAAGAAGGCCTCCATGGGAGGCATCACCGAATACGCGTTCCCCAACGGGTTGCGCGTGCTGCTCTATCCCGACCAGGCCAACCCCAAGGTCACCGTCAACGTGACCTACCTGGTGGGCTCCCGTCACGAAGGCTACGGCGAGACCGGCATGGCGCACCTGCTGGAGCACATGGATTTCATCGAAACCACCAACGGCCGGCAGATCAAGAGCGAGATTGTCAACCACGGCGCGGCCTGGAACGGCACCACCTCCTACGACCGCACCAACTACTTCGAAACCGTCACCGCCAGCGACGACAACCTGAAATGGGCGCTGGGTCTGGAAGCCGACCGCATGACCAAGGTCAAGTTCACCAAGCAGATTCTCGACACCGAGATGACCGTGGTGCGCAACGAGTTCGAGCGCGGCGAGAATAGCCCGCAGAGCATCCTGCGCGAGCGCGTCGAGGCAACCGCCTATCTGTGGCACAACTACGGGAAATCGACCATCGGCTCGAAAGACGACATCGAGAGGGTGCCGGTCGACCGCCTGGAAGCCTTCTATCACAAGTTCTACCAGCCGGACAACGCCGTGCTGGTGATTACCGGGCGGCTGGTTGAAGGGAAGACGCTGGGCTTCGTCGCCGATACTCTGGGAAAGATTCCGCGTCCCGCCCGCAAGCTGGAGCAGACCTACACGGTGGAGCCGCCCCAGGATGGCGAACGCTTCGTCGAGTTGCGCCGCGTGGGCGAGGGGCAGGAAGTGATCATGGCCTACCACGGCCCGGCCACCGGCCACGCCGATTCGGCGGCGCTTCAGGTTCTGGCCGGCGTCATGAGCGGCGGCGGTGGTGGCGGACGCGGCGGCCGCGGGCCCGGTGGCGGCGGCCAGGGGCGTCTGTACAAAGCGCTGGTCGAGACCAAGAAGGCCGAATCGGCCAGCATGTCCGCGCCGCTGTTGCACGATCCGGGGCTGATCTACCTCACAGCCACCTTGAACAAAGACCAATCTCTCGATGAAGCCCGCAAGACCTTGATCCAGACCATCGAAGCCGTGGCCGGCGATCCCCCCACCCGGGAAGAGGTGGAGCGCGCCAGGACCGGCCTCCTGCGCAACCTCGAGGACAGCCTCTCCGACCCGCAATCCATCGCCACCGGCGCTCTCAACAACGCCATCTCGCAAGGCGACTGGCGGCTGATGTTCCTGCAGCACGACCGCCTCAAAGACGTCCAGCCGGCCGATCTCGTGCGCGTCGCCAAGGCATACTTCAAGGCCTCCAACCGCACCATCGGCTACTATATTCCCGACGCGGCCCCCGATCGCACCGTGGTTCCCGAGACGCCCGACCTCGAAGCGCTGCTCAAAGACTACAAGAGCAGCGTGGTCATCAGCCGCGGTGAGTCTTTCGACCCCACGCCCGCCAACATCGAGAGCCGTCTGACGCGGAGCAAGCTCTCCAATGGCATGAAGCTGGTGGTGCTCCCGAAAAAGACCGCCAACGATATGGTCACCGCCGTCATCGAGCTGCGTTTTGGCGGCGAAACCACCCTGGCCGGCAAGAACGGCGCGGCGCAGTTCGCCGGCAGCCTCATCAACAGCGGCACCAGGAGCAAAACGCGCCAGCAGCTCGCCGACGAGATGCAGAAGCTGAATGCCCGAATCGTGGTTTCGGGCGGCGGAGGCGGTGGTTTCGGCGGACGCGGCGGCGGCGGACGCGGCGGATTCACGGGCGCTGGCGGAGTCTTCAGCGCCAGCGCCAACATCTCGGCCCCCGCAAGCAACTTCGTGGCCGCGCTGCGCCTGGCCGTCGAAATGTTGAAGGAACCGGCCTATCCCGCGGACGAATTCGACCGCGTGCTGTCGCAGCGCACCAAGGCCCTGGAGAACCCTCTCACCGAGCCGACTCAGCTTGCCGCCGAGACGCTGACGCGCCATCTGAGCCCTTGGGTGAAAGGCGACACGCTGTACGACGCCACGCGCGAAGAGCAGCTCGTCGAGATGAAGAAGGTGGCGCTCGACGATGTCAAGAAGTTCCACGACCAGTTCTATGGCGCCAACTACGGCGTCTTTGCCGTAGTCGGACCCGTGGATCAGGCCGCCGTTCAGAAAGCCGCTGCGGAACTGCTCGGCAACTGGAATACCTCGATGGCCTACCAGCGCATCGCCGCCGGCTACAAGAAGGTGGCGCCCATCAACCAGAAGATCGAAACGCCCGACAAGGCCAACGCCCAGTTTGAAGCCGGCGTTCGCTTCCAGATGTCGGACGAGGATCCCGATTATCCGGCCATGCTGCTGGCCGGCTACATGTTCGGCGGCCCCATCACTTCGCGGGTTTCCGACCGTATCCGCAATCGCGAAGGTTTGAGCTACGGCGCCAACGCCCGCGTGGCCATTCCGGTCGAGGGCGATTCCGCGCTGCTCTCCGGCACCGTCAGCCTCAACCCGGTGAACGGTCCCAAGGTCGAAGCCAGCTTCAAGGACGAATTAGCCAAGACACTGCGCGATGGCTTCACCGCCGCCGAAGTCGCCGAAGCCAAGCGGGCCTACCTGGATTCGCGCATGGTTTCGCGTTCGCAGGATGCCGCTTTGCCGGCGCTTCTCGCCTCGCAAGAACAATACGGCCGCACCATGAAGTGGGACGAGCAATTGGAAGCCAGGATCCGGTCGCTCACCCCCGGCGAGATCAACGCCGCGTTCCGCAAGCACGTGGACCCGGCCGCCCTTTCCATCGTGAAAGCCGGCGACTTCAAAGCCGCGGGCGTGTACCAGTAGCGGCTACCCATGCCTGGCCCACGTGCATTACGATCGACCGTAGCCCTGGCGCTGCTGGCATGCGCGCCTCTGGCGGCCGAGATCCGGTCGCTCACCATTCTCCATACCAACGATCTGCACGCACGGCTGTCGCCGCTCGAAGACCGGCAGGGCGGCTTCGCCTATTACGCCGCCGTGATCCGCCGCGAGCGCGCCAATTGCACCGACTGCATCCTGTTGTTTGCCGGCGACCTGGTGCAGGGATCGCCGGTTTCCACCATTTTTCACGGGCTGCCGGTCTACGAAATCGCCAACCTGTTTGGCTTCGACGCCGCCACGCTCGGCAACCACGAATTCGACTACGGCTGGATGCAAATGCGCAAGTTCATCCAGACGGCGAAGTATCCCATGGTGACCTCGAACCTGGTAGGCGCGGAAGGCCAGTTGTTCACATCCCAGCCGTACGTCGTCCTCAACGTCAACAAACTGCGCGTGGCGGTGATCGGCGCCATGACGGATACCCTGCGCGACCTTTCGCAGCCCCAATTGCTGGGAGAATGGCACACGCTGCCGGTGGTCGCGACGGCGCGGAAATACGCGGCCGAGCTGCGGGAGAAGTCCGACCTCGTCGTGCTGCTCGGACACATTACGGGGCAAGAGGAAACCGAATTCCTGAATACC
Source organism: Bryobacterales bacterium (assembly GCA_003170915.1). Taxonomy (GTDB): domain Bacteria; phylum Acidobacteriota; class Terriglobia; order Bryobacterales; family Bryobacteraceae; genus Fen-178. The sequence goes on from PMYB01000160.1 coordinate 6,901, forward strand.
GCGCCGGAGATTCCGGTGCTGGTCACCGGGCACATTCACACAGGCTTGACCCAGGCGGAGTCGCGCGACGGGCGGGTGCTGGTGCGCGTGAAGGGCTATGGCGCCGAGCTGGGCCGCCTGGAGCTGAAGGTGGATACCGAAAAGAAAGCGCCGGTTTCGTGGACCTGGAAGCGCATCCCGGTGGACTCCACCAAGATCGAGCCCGCCGCCGACGTGGCCCGTGAAGTGAAGCGCTGGGAGGATGAAGTGGCCGCCCGTGTCGATCAGCCTCTGGCCGTCTCGAAGAAACAGTTCACAAAGGTCGAGGTGAAGCGCCTCATCGAGCAGGCCATGCGCGACGAAAGCGGCGCCGACTTCGCCTTCATGAACCTGGGCGGCGTGCGCGACATCGTGCCGCAGGGTCAGTTGAAGGTCCGCAACATCTGGGACATCATGCCTTTCGACAACACGGTGATGGTGGGCACATTCAAAGGGCGCGAGCTGCCGCCGGTAGTGCTGGGAGATCGCCAGGTGGACCCCGACCGCGAATACATGCTGGCGGTGAGCAACTTCACCGCCGAGAACCAGGGCACCGCGGAGAACCTGAGGACCACCGGCCTGAAGTTTCCGCACGAGGTGGGGCTGTTGCGCGACCTGCTGGTGGATTGGTTCCGCAAGAAGCAAGTAATCGAGTAAGCGGCCCATGCTGATCGTCTTCGCGGGACCGCCCTGCTCCGGCAAGAGCACGCTCGCGGCCGAGGTGGCGCGCCGGCGCAACCTCCCGGTTCTCTCGATGGATGCCACGCGGCGGCGCATCCTGCCCGCAGCCGCCCACACGCGCGCCGATCGCCAGGTGGCGTACCGCGCCATGCACTTCGCGGCCGAACTGTTGCTCGGCGCCGGCGCCAGTGCGATCCTCGACGCCCCCTATGGGCACCAGGAAGACCGTGAAGAGCTGGCGCGGATTGCGGCCGGCGCGGACGTGCGGCTCATCGAATGCCGCGTGTCGCCCGAGGCCGCCGTCCGTCGTTTCCGCCAGCGCGGGCCAGACCCGGTGCGCCTCGATTTGACCGAAGGGCTGGTGCGGCGAATGGTGCGGCAGTTCCCGTACACCCGCGCCGGCCTGGTGGTGGACACGGAGTCCCACTCGCAGCCGGAATGCCTCGAACGGATTGAAAGCTACCTACGCCTTTAGCCTCGGCCGCTCATTGCGCACGAAATCGGTGTCCTGCTTCGGTTCGCCATCGCACTCGATGGCGAGGGTGGTCACGGGATCGTCCGGCGCTTTCCCAGGCAGGCCCGTGAAGCGCACGCGGAACTTTTCCTGCTCGAACTTCACGGGGGCGCCGGTGGCCACGAGGTGCGCGGATTTCACCTGGTTCATGAGGCCGGCCAGCGCCACGGTTTCCCCCGGCCAGAAGTGTACGTGCATGTACAGCGTGTTGCCTTTGCGGGTGAAGCCGGCGAAACTCGATCGCCCCGGCTGGCATACGTCGGTGTCGTAAATCGACTTGCCGTTCCTCTCCAGCCACTTGCCCACGGCGGTCAGAATCCGAACCGATTCCTCGGGGATTCCGCCGTCCGGCTTGGGCCCGATGTTCAGCAGGTAATTGCCGGTGCCGTGCGCGCAGGTGACCAGGTTGCGCACAATGGTCTTGGGCGTTTTCCAGTTGTCGTCGGTGGTCTGATAGCCCCAACTGTCGTTCATGGTCATGCACGATTCCCAGGCGCGTTTCTGCTCGGCCTGGATTCTCTGCTCCGGAGTGGCGAAATCGCCATCCAGCTTGTTGCGGTTGTTCACAATGATCTCGGGCTGGAGCTGGAACACCATCTCGTTCATCTTCTCCGACTCCCACCCCTTGGCGTCGAGCGGCCACGCCACGTCGTACCACAGGATGTCGATCTTGCCATAGTTGGTGAGCAACTCGCGGATCTCGCCATGCACGTAATCGACGAAACGGCGGCGGGCCGCTTCGTCGGTGGCGCATCGCGCGCCGTCCGGATGGTGCCAATCCATGAGCGA
>PMYB01000160.1:8908-37013 GCA_003170915.1 Bryobacterales bacterium
TCGTGGTGCTTGGTGGTCATCACCATGTACTTCTGGCCGGCCTGTTTGGCGAGCCTGGCCCAATCGCGGGCGGCGTTGGGCTTGGGCTTGAAGTGCGTGGCGAGCTGCTCGTACTCCGCCACGGGGATGCCTTCGTTTTCCATCACCCACTCGTGGCGCCCCAGCACGCTGTAGAGGCCCCAGTGGATGAACATGCCGAACCGCGCTTCGTGCCACCACTTCATGCGGGCTTCGCGGTCGGCCTCGCCGCCGGGCCCAGAGGGCGCCCCCATGGCGGTGGTGGTGGAAGCCGCAGCCGCGGCGCCCGCGGCCATCATTTGCAGATAATCGCGTCGAGTCATCGCTTGTGCTCCTGAGGGTTCAGCATAGCACGTGGGAGTTTATCGATAAAGTACGTCGTGGGGCGGGCCCCCCGGCCCGCGGCCGACCCCCTGGTCGGCCTGCTCCGACGCAGAAAGAGCCGGACCAGGGGGTCCGGCGCGGACGAGGCGTCCGCCCCACGTTTTGTTTGCGGCTGTGCTGCTCCGTGGGGCAGCTTGGCAAGCTGCGCGCCGGTTGTCTACCGGCGCAACTGGCGGGTTGCCAACCCGCCGCGGCAGGCCGGGACTCAGTCCCCAAGTTCCCGCATGAGGTCGCGAAGAGGAATAGTCCCCTTCTCTTCGGCCTCTTTCAGAGCCGCGCGGGCGTCTTCGAGATCGATTCGGTCCATTTCCTTCCGGGCCAGGCGCTCCAGGAGGCGCAGGTCATCCATAGGAATGACGGCGGCCAAGTCCTTCCCACGGCGGGAGACAATGGTCCGCTCTTTCCCGTAAGCGGCGCGGTTTACGATTTCGGGAAACTCTTCCCGCGCTTTCGAGACACTAAGGCGTGTCATGGCGATGTACCGTTCGTACAATTCGTACGAATCAACTACCAGTATCGGGCAGGGATGGCGGGTTTTGCAAGCGGCGAGGTAAAACGGGAGCGCGGCGACTCTGCTAGGTGCCACCCTGTAGGCGCTCAGATAGCGTTGCCTCCGAGACGGCGACTTTATCAACCACTGCCATCCCTTGCCCTGATCAGCGTGGCTCAATCATCACCAGGGCCGGCCCGCTGTACCAGAGGAGACTTGACGTCAGCGCGCCAGCCGCACCACGTTGCGCCCGGCATCGACGTAAATAGCCGAAAACCAATGGGCGGGGAGTAGGCCATCATGGTCGGCGGGCGCCGGCATGTCCAGGAGGTAGACCTCGGCATGGGCAATGGCTAGGCCGCCGACTTCCAGTCGCGCCGTCTTGCCACGCCGTACGCGCCAGTCGCCAGCATTGGTCACAATCCGGCCGGCGTTCTCCAAACCGCCGAGTTGAGGGCATTGGCTGCCGCATTGCAAGACCAGGCCGCTTGCTCCCATGTCCAGGATCACTCGCCATAGCTGCACTTCCGGATCGAGCGTGACAGCCACGACAATCCGGCCAAACGCCTGTGTGACCGCGACTTCCGGACCCAATCGGGCGGACGCCCGCCGCGCATCGTCACCCAGCAGAAGCCGCTTGCGCTGGTAATCGACCAGATACGGGAAGCGGCCCAGGAAGCTCTGTCCGAGGACGCCGTCCACTTTGGTGTTGAGTCTCTGGACACCTTCCAGCCGGTCGGACAGCACCTCGACGGAATTGGCTTCGACCGATTCAACACCGACAGTGGCGTAAGCGGCCGGACTAGGGCGCTCGCCGCCGGTTTCCGCGTTCAACAGAACCTGATGGTCGTAAACCAACCCAGCGGCCCGGCCGGCGTCCGGCGTCATAGCGCATGAGGTGGCGCCGCTGTCGACGAGCATCCGGAAGGGACCTCGATGGTTGATTACCACCTCCACAAAGGCATACCCATCCACCAGGGCGACTTTGGACCCGTTCTTCATGGCCGGGCTGCCAGCCATCGTGGAACTCGCAAGCAACATGGCGTACGCAATTGACCGAAGCATGGCCGCAGTCTACGCGGCGCGTCGGATGAGAATCCTGATGGAATTCAGATGGTTTTGTAATACGATATGATTGTCCGGATTATTGGAGGCAGATAGCCTGTGTTGGTGCCGAAACCGACCCCAGCCTATCGGTTTGGGGAATGCCGCGCGGATCCCAACCGTCTCGAAGTCCGGCGGGGCGGTCGTGTAGTCGCCTTGGAACCTAAGGCGCTGCGCGTTCTTTTCCACCTGATAGAGAATCGCGACCGGGTGGTCACCAAAGAGGAGTTGATCGCTCACATTTGGGCGGGCGCTTTCGTGACCGATTCTGTCCTGACTCGCGTCATTGCCCAGCTTCGCAAGCAGCTTGGCGATGATGCTTACCACCCCCGATACATCGAAACCGCCGCCACTGCCGGCTATCGGTTCATTGCGGACGTGGAACCCGATGGTCTGGCTGCGGAAGCCGCGGACACGCCATGGTCTCGGGGCCGGTTGCTGGCTGTAACTGCCATACTGCTGGTTCTTGTGAGCATCGCGGTTTGGTGGTTGCGCCAGCCAGGCATGAAAGCCGCTGGTACCATCCGCGCTGTGCGGCAGCTCACCAACTCCGGCGCCGCTGACCTGTTTCCTTCCTTCTCGCCCGACGGTAGCCAGATCGCCTTCAGTTCCAACCGCACCGGTCATTTCGAACTCTATATCCGCTCCCTGGCGCCGGGGAGCGCCGAACGCCAGATCACTTTCGGCGGCCAGGACGTCATTCAACCCGCCTGGAGTCCCGACGGCCAGTACCTGGCGTACGCCCTGAAGGAGGGTGGCATCGCGGTTATGCCGGTTTCCGGCGGCCCGGTGCGGTACCTTGCGGCCGTGGGAAGCGGGCCGCAATGGTCGCCGGATGGCCGGATGCTGGCATACGCGCCGTTCAACGTGGCCTCGGTATCGAGAGCGAATCGCACGATCGCAGGCCTCCACCAAGACCACCTGATGCTGGTGGAGATTGATGGCGGGCCGCCTCGCGAATTGACTTACCCCGGCGACCCACTGGCCGTACACTCGAACTCCCGCTGGCTCGGCGATGGACGCCACCTGCTGTTTGGAGTGAACCAAAGGCCCTGGGTGATGGATCTGCGGGCCGGCCAGACAAGGATGATCGACCTGGGGAACTACCGCATGGAGTTCTTTGTTCCCTCTCCCGATGGGCAGGCGTTATACTTCACGACGCCCGAGGAGTTCGAGCCGCGGGGGCTGTGGCGAACGCGAATCGATGGGAACTGGCGCGCGCAGAAAATGGAACTGCTGATGCCGGTTGCCGGATTGCTGACGACCGGCGTTGCCATTTCGACAGATGGTTCACACCTGGCGTTCAGTCAGCAGATCGGGGAGGATGGGATCTGGAGCGTGCCCATCGACCCGTCCGGCGCGCCGCGCGGGGAGCCGAAAGCGCTGGTGCAGGATTTCAGCGTACGGAACATGGAGCCGGATTTCTCCCAGGATGGATCGATGTTTGCGTACGCCTCGATTCGCCAGGGGGAGAAGGCGGCTGTGTTCGTGGCCAAAGCAGATGGCTCGGGCGCCCAAGGCATCTCGCCTTCGGGCGTGAACTGCCAGTTCCCCACCTGGCTGGGTACGGAAAGGTGCGCGTACCGCTGCTATACCTCCAGTGCGGACTTCTGGATTGCACCTTTGCGCGGGCCACCACAACGCCTGAATACTAAGTTGAAGTATGTGGCAGGGATGTGGCCCCGGATCGCGCGCGATGGCACGAAAGTGGTGTCCCACCTTCGCGACACCTCCACCCGACGCTTGCGGCTCGTGCTCGAAGATCTGCGTTCCGGGGAAACCCGCGACCTGACGCCGCGGGACCGCAGCATCGGATAAGGCATTCCGTCGCCGGATGGCCGTTGGATCGCGGCGGAAGAGGAGCGCGGAGCGGATGATTCCATGGTGCTTGTGTCTCCCGACGATGGCCGCATATCGACGTTGGTGCACGAGCCGGTCCACTCTTGGCCCAACGATTGGGCGCCGAATAGCGATCAGATTGTCTTCGCAGGGCTGCGAAACGGCGTTTGGAACATCTTCTGGGTTTCGCGCTCCACCGGACGAGTGCAGCAGTTGACACATTTCCAGTCGCAGTCGGGGTTTGTGCGGTATCCCTCCTGGTCGCCCCGAGGCGATCGGGTAATCTTCGAACGCGAAGACCTGTCTGCCAACATCTACGTCGTGGATCTACGCTGATGGGCCTCTCCACGGCCCGAGCCGTATCCGCCGCCGCCCCCCGTTTGCGTCCTTCCCCAGCTTGCAGTACAGTAGGGAAACGAACGGAGGATTTATGGCTTTTTGTACGAGTTGTGGCGCCGGGGTGACTGGCGCGTTTTGCAAACAATGTGGCACGCCGGTGAGGTCCGCGAGCGCCTCGCCCGCTTCAGTTGCTCCACCGCAGCCCGCTATGGCCGCGGCTCCGGTTGCGGGCGCAGTTCCAGTGCGGAGAAAGACGAGCCCCCTGGTTTGGATTCTGGTCATCGTCCTGGGACTATTCGTGCTCGGCGGCATCGTCACCGTAGGCGCCGGCATGTTCTTCCTGCACAAGGCCCGGCAGGCGGGTCTCGATCCCGACCTGATCAAGCGCAACCCCGGGCTCGCCATCACCAAGATGATTGCCAGCGCCAATCCGGACGTGGATGTGTTGAACACGGACGAAAGCGCCGGCAAGATCACCGTTCGGGACAGGAAAACCGGCAAGGTGGTCACCATGACCTTCGATGACGCCAAGAATGGCAAGTTCAGCTTCAGCGCGCAAGGCGACGACGGCAAGACCGCCAGCCTGGAGATCGGCGCCGGGGCGGACAAACTGCCGTCCTGGGTTCCCGCCTATCCGGGCGCCACGGTGGAGGGCACCTTTAACATGACGGGAGACAGCGGCAAGGGCAACGGTGGTGCCTTCGGGTTCAGCACATCGGACACGCCCGAAAAAGTGCTGTCTTTCTACCAGGACAAGTGCAAGGAATTGGGGATCAATATCAAAATGACGACCCACACGAGCGCGGGCGGCATGATCCTCGGCGCGGATGAGGGCGAGACGCACAGCCTGCAGGTGATCGTGGGCAGCGAGTCGGGTCAGACCAAAGTACAGGTCATGTACGGGTTGAAGAAGTAAAAAACCGGGGCCAGACGACTCTGTCCCAAGGCGCCGACGCCGGTTTTTTATCCGTGCCCGAAGTACATCAGCCACCCCAGACCGAATAGCGCTACCACGAAACAGGCGAACGTGTACACACCGTAGTTCAGGCGATCGCGGTCCGTGCGCTTGGTCACCACGGCCAGCACCACGGAGGTGAACAGCGCAAACAAAAGGGCCGCCTCAAAATGCGAGAGATTCATTTTGAACATCAGTCCTTCCTCCCCGAGGCGATTTCGAACGTATCCACCATCGCCAGGATGTTCAGCAGCCCGGCGGTGACCAGAAACTTGGTGCCGTAATCGTGGACGTGCCCGGCTGCATCGGGCTGGGCGTATCCCAGCCACACGCTCAGCAGATACAGAATCCCGGAAGCCACGTCGCCGATGAATCCGCCGGTGTTGATGATGATGGTGAGGATGTCGCCACTCTGCGGCTGGAACATGGCGCCCCGCATCATCAGCCCGCACAGAAACATTCCCGTGATCGCCAGCATCAGCAGGACACCCCGTCCCGTGCGCTTGAGCAGGAGATGGCCTCCGCCGGGGATCAGCCAGGCCAAGCCGACCGCCGGCGCCCAGACCCCGAAAGGAACCACGGGCTGCTTCGGTTCTTTTTCCTTCGCCATATGGATTATTTTGAGTTTAGCAGGCTGGCCCCTACGGTTTCACGCACGCGAAGTCGGCGCCGTCGTCGGTGCTTCCCGAACCCCTGTACCGGGCGACTTCCGGGTAGGCGCATTTTACGTGACTTCGACCTCGCGCAGCCAATCGGGGCGTTTCAGCACTTCGCGCGGCTTGCTGCCATCGGGCGGCCCGATGATGCCGTCGCGCTGCATCATGTCCAGGATGCGGGCGGCGCGGCCGTAGCCCAGCCGCAGGTGCCGCTGCAAGGTGGAGGTGGATGCCTTGCCCATTTGCAGCACCAGGCGCACCGCCTCTTCGTACAAGGGGTCCTGGTCGTCGCCGGGCGCCTCGGCGCCGGACGCGCCCTCGCCATCGTCGTCGGTGGGCGGGGCGATCAGGAACGACTGGTCGTACTCCGGCGTGGCTTGCACCTTCCAGAAATCCACCACGCGGTTGATCTCGGTCTCGGTGACGAACGCGCCGTGGACGCGCGTGAGGCGCGAGGATCCCGGCGGCAGGAACAGCATGTCGCCCTTTCCCAGCAGGTGTTCGGCGCCCATCACGTCGAGAATGGTGCGCGAGTCCACCCGCGTGGCCACCCGGAAACTGACGCGCGCGGGGAAGTTGGCCTTGATGAGGCCGGTGATCACGTCCACGCTGGGCCGCTGAGTGGCGAGCACCAGGTGCATGCCCACGGCGCGCGCCATCTGCGCCAGGCGCGTGACGCTCTCTTCCACGTTGCGGCCTTCGATCATCATCAGGTCCGCCAACTCGTCGATGATGATGAGGATATAAGGCAGCGGCTTCATTTCGTCGGCCGTCTCTTCCTGCTCGACGAAGAGGCTGCGCGGCTCCTCCCGCAGCTTGCGGATCTTCTTGTTGAACTGCTCGATGCTGCGGACGCCGTACTCCGCCAGCAGGCGCAACCGCCGCTCCATTTCGAGCACGGCGTTGCGCAGCGCGTTGGCGGCCTTCTTGGGGTCGATGATCACCGGCGTGAGCAGGTGCGGAATGCCTTCGTACAGCCCCAGTTCGAGGCGCTTGGGGTCCACCAGTATCAGCCGGACCTCTTCGGGCGTGGACTTGTACATAATCGACATGATCATCGAGTTGATCATGACGCTCTTGCCCGAGCCCGTCGAGCCCGCGATCAGCAGGTGCGGCATGGTGTCCAGCGCCACCACGCGGATGCGGCCGTTGATGTCTTTGCCCAGCGGAATGGTGAGGCGCGAGTGCGACTGCGCGAACTCCTCGGATTCCAGCATCTGCCGCAGCGCGATCAGCTCGCGCCGGGTGTTGGGGACTTCGATCCCCACGGTGGGCTTGCCGGGGATGCGCTCGATCAGGATCGATTCGGCCTGCAAGCCCAGGCACAGGTCTTCCACGAGGGTGGTGATGCGGCTGTACTTGATGCCCGCCTCGGGCTTGAACTCGAACGTGGTCACCACCGGGCCGGGGTTGATCTGCACCACCGAGCCGAATACGTTGAACTCGTCGAACTTGGCCTTGATGCGCGCGGCCGTGTCCTTCAATTCCTGCTCGTCGTAGGAATTGCGCCCGGGGACTTCGTTGAGCAGATCGGTGGCAGGCAGATGGAATACCAGGGGCCGCGGGTCGGGCGGGGTACCCGCCGCTTGTGCGGGTCGGGGCCGGGGAGCGGGCGCTAACGGTGGGTGATCTGGTTCGGCGTCTTCGATGGGGCAGATGGGAATCTCGTCCGGCTCTTCGGCCAGCGGGGCCGGCGCCGGCTCTTCGGGCGGCTGCCACGGCGGAGCATCGGCGACTACGGGCATCTCGGGCCGCCGCCGCTGGCGCTTACGCCACACGCGCCACGCCGCGGCGCGGCGCTGGAACCAGGCGATGGGGCCTGCTAACCACTCGCCCAGCCGGGCCAGCGTGAACGTGGAAACCAGGTAGAGGGAAACCACCACCGCGGTGGCCGTGGCCACCAGCGCACCCGCCAGGTTCAGCGAATCCACCAGGTAATTCGCCAGGGCCAACCCCAGCGTCCCACCGATGGGAACAGTGCCGCCGAACAGGCGCAGCGGCGCAAAAGAAAGCGCGGCGCACACCCCCAGGGTGAGCAGCGCCGAGCCGAAGATCTTCACCGCGCCGGCGTCCAATTCGTCCGAGCGGATCCATTTCCACGACAGCAGGAAAGCCAGCAGCGGAAACAGAAACGCGGCGGCGCCGAAGGTTTGCAGAAGCACATCGGCGAGCCAGGCGCCCGGGTAGCCCGCCAGGTTGAGAGGGCGCGAACCGGCAGCCGTGTTCCACGAAGGATCCTGGGTATGGTACGAAACCAGGCTCAACAGCGTCACCAAGCCCATCGACAGAAGCAGGAAACCGGTGACTTCGTTGAACCTTCTGTGCTCGGTCGGAGATAAGAGCTTCATCACGCTGGCCGGCGGATGAAAGCCAGAGCAAGCACTATTATGCCAAAAATAATGCGATAGTACACAAACGGAAGCAAACTGCTGCGACGCACATAATGCAGAAACCACCCGATCACCGCGCACCCGGTGAGCGCGCTCACCGCCACGCCAACGAGAAACGGCGCGTTTAGAATGGCGTGCAGGCCGCCCTGCTTGTGCATGTCGTAGAGCGCCTTGCCGGCCGCCGCCGCGATGGCCGGTGTGGAGAGCAAGAAGGAAAACCGCGCCGCCGATTGCCGGTCGAAATCGCGGAACAGCCCGGCTGAGATGGTGATGCCGCTGCGCGAAGTGCCCGGCACGATGGCCAGCGCCTGCGCTATGCCGATAACGACGGAGTCGGGCAGGTTGACGGACGAGAGATCGCGCCGCATGCGCCCGGCCCTCTCGGCCAGCCACATCAGTACACCCACCGCCACCAGCATCACGCCCATCACGTAGGGATTGCGCCAGGTGGTCTCGGCCTGCTTGCTAAAGACGTAGCCCAATACGCCCACCGGGATGGTGCCGATCGCCAGCAGCCACAGCATCATGCGATTCTGCTTCAGCTCTTCATCGTGGCCGAAGCGCATTCCCAATCCCTGCGCCAGAATTTGTAGCCAGTCGCGCAGGAAATACAGCAGGATAGCCAGGAGGGTGCCGATATGCAGGGCGATATCGAAATCCAGCGCCTCGGCGTGCCACCCCAGCAGCCACGAAGTGAGGTATAAGTGCGCCGTGCTGCTGATAGGCAAGAATTCCGTGATCCCCTGGACCACCGCCAGGACAATCGCCTGCAAGAGCGGCATAAGGTTTCAGCGTGAGGGATAGGCGGAGGGATGTCAAGTGCGGCTCGGAGGACGGGTGTGCGACTTGAAATGGGCAGGCGCGTTAGACTCTGGATCATGGCCCGCCCTTATGCGCTCTGAGCTCCCGGTGAAGCTCCTGTTCGCCTCGTGCGCTCCGGAGTTCCTCCCGCGCGCAGTTGCGGCCGCGTGCTCGGTCGATCCCGAATTGCCGCTCGAAGTCGTTTCGGACACTGCGCCGCCCCAAGGCCGTTGGATCCGTTACACCCCCGCCCGGCCATTCGCGGACAATCTTCGCTCCTGCCGCAACCGGCTGCGGGGCAAGCGCGTCGAGACCGCGCTCCTCGTCCTGCAGCCGCTGTTCCCCTGCTGGAAGCTCCGGCTCATCGCCATTCTCACGCGGCCCCGCCGCATCCTGGCACTCAACGAGAACCTGGACTACTTCGAGCTCCGCCTTCTCAACTTCGGCCCTATCGCGCGACACATCCGCTGGCGGGCGCGCGAGTGGCTCGATCGCATGCTGCGCGCCGGCGGTCCGGCCGCCGGACTGTGGCAAGCCATCCGCCATCCGCGCGCCCCGGCGCTCTACCTCCGCGCGCGTGCCGCCGGCGCCCTGCTCGGCCTCCTCAAACTCCCGCGGCAGGGCGACGGCCCGCCGGCTCCCATCTCTTCCACCAACCGCCCTCCGGGCATTTCCGTAGTGATCCCCTCCCGCAACGGCAAAGACATGCTCGCCCGCGTGCTGCCTTTGGTGCTGCGGGAACTGGAATCCGGCGAGGTCATCGTCATCGATAATGGATCCGCGGACGGAACCGCGGACTTCCTGCGCCGCCAGTTTCCCTCCGTCATCGTGGTCGAGCACGCCGCTCCCTTGGGCTTCCCGGCAGCCATCAATGTGGGCGTGCGGCTGGCCCGGTTCTCGCACGTCTGCCTGCTCAACAACGACATGGCGATCGGGCCCCGCTTCTTCCGCCACCTCCTGCAGGCCTTCGAGCAGGTTCCGAACCTCTTTTCCGCCAATCCACAGGTCTTCCTTCCCCCAGGCGTGCCGCGGCAGGAGACCGGGAAGGCCGTGATCCGAAGCGCTCCCACGCTCTCGGATTTCCCGGTCTGCTGCGATTCTCCGCTCCCAGGTGAGGACCTGACTTACGTGCTGTACGGCAGCAGCGGGTGCAGTCTCTTCGATGCGGACCGTCTCCTGAGCCTCCATGGCGTCGATGAAACTTACCAGCCGGCCTATGTCGAAGACCTCGACTTAGGCGTGCGCGCCTGGCAAAGGGGCTGGCCCACCGTCTTTGCAGCCCGAGCTCACGTCGTCCACGAGCATCGCGCCACCATGAGCCGGCTTTACTCCCCGGAGCAGCTCGAATACATGGTGGTCAGTCACTGGATGCTGTTCCTGGCCCGTACCATCCGCCACCGCGGCGTATTCGCTTACTATTGGCGCCACGCGGCCGCCCGGCTCTTCCGTGCCGCCCTCGCCGGAAACGAACATGCGCTGCGCGTCCTGGGTGAAACTGGCATCCAAGGCGACTGGCTTCCGCTGCGGGAGCATACCGTCATGCCGGACGCCGAGATCTTCGCCCTCTGTGATGGATCGGTCTCGGTGTTTCCCGGCGCACATGCGCACTCCGATCGGCCGGTAGTCCTGATTGCCAGCCCCTTTCTTCCCTGTCCGGGCCGCGGCGCCCGGTTGTACCATCTGATGCGTCACGCGGCGGCGAAATGGAAGCAGGTCCTGGTATCGTTCGTGGATCGGTCCACCCCGGCCCCGCCGGAGCTATTGGAAATCTGCGCCGAAGTAGTGACCGTTCGGCAGGACGACCTCGATTCCCCGTCCTTCCGCGCCGCGCTCCGCCAGACCGTCGCGAAATGGAACCCCGCTATCGCCCGGTTGGAGACCACATCGTTCGCCCGCTATGCCCCCGACTGCGGACGCGCCCGCACCGTCCTCAGCGCCGGCGAAATCCCGCACGACGCGTGGCGGCAGGTAGATGCGCTGTACCGCGATTTGCTGCGAAATCGAGCTCCGCGTTAACCTTCGCGGCTCCGCGCCCCCACGGTCTCTCTCGCCGCCGCCATCCCGCTTTGTATGGATTCCGGGATCGGCATATCCTTCCACGCCCCGTACTTACCGCAGACCAGGATCGAATGGCTTCTCAAGTAATCCAGAATCACTCGCATGCTGGCGCGTGTCCGGTGGTTGTAGAGAACGTGCCCGTACCGGATGTCGCGCATCGTCTCCACCACAATGCGCTGCCCTCTTCGCAAAATGCCCAAGCCCTCCAGCCCCTTCTGCAACTCCTTCCGCGCATCGCGGGCCGATAGTGGGTACCGCGCCCGATGATGGCTGATCTCTCCCACCACCGCGCTGTGCCCCTCGGGCGCCGCGCCGGGAGCGTAGTGCGACGGAAAGGAGAGCCGGTAAAAGCCCCATTCCTCGCCAGGCACGCGCAGCAGCGACCACGGCGGGACGGCTCCCTCCAGGCCGAAACTCACCACGTAAATCGAGGTGTGGATCAGGTCCTCCGCCGCGCGGAGTACTTCCGGTGGCGCGTCGCGGATGAGCGAAACCGTCTCCGGCAGCGGCAGGCTCAGCACCAGGCGCTCGTACCGGACCTCGGCGCCGTTCGCGAACCAGGCTGCCTTCGACTGCGCGTGGATCCCGGTTACCTCGCAGCCGTATGTGACGCTGTTCGCCGGCAGCAGCCGCGCCATGGCCCGCGGCAGCGCCTCGATGCCGCCCGACCGCGGATACAGAAACCGGCTCTCCCCGTTCCTCCTCCCAAACCAGTCGGCCAGCACCCGCGGCAGCACCAGCGAGTGCAGCGGGGTCTTCTCGATGCGGTTGGTCCACTCGGCGGGAATCTCATCCAGGTTGAAGCGCAGCCGCTTCTCGTCGTATCTGCGCAGGAACAGATCGTACACTCCCCTGCCGCAGCGTGCCGTGGCGTACTCCGGGTAGCTGCCGGGCGCCTTCCCGTTGCGCCGGTCCGCCAGCGCTTCGAACAGCAGCCGCACGCGGACATCCAGCGGCAACCAGTTCAGGTGCCGCTGGAATGGCACGGGGATCACCCGTTCCAGCCGGGCATCCATGACCACGCCGGAACTGCCGGAACATACCTTCAGGTCCAGCCCGGGCAAATCGCGAAACAGCCCTTCGAGCCCGGCGGGCGCGCCGACCAGGATATGGGGGCCGTAATCGAAGCGGAATCCCCCGGCGTCCTCGGACTTCGCCAGGCCTCCCGGACGGGCCTCTTTCTCAAACCCGGCGAATGGGATTCGATGCTGCGCCAACTCGAGGGCGCAGCCGAGACCGCTGACTCCCAAGCCGATAATGACGATCGGTAGCATGGATACGTCCCCGTGCCGTGGCTTTGGGGGTCTCGGCCGTCCAACGGCTTCCGCTCTCATTATAGGGTTCGGAACGGCGAAGATTGCTCCCGGCGGCCGGCTGTATACTCCAGACTACCTGGGAGTTTAAAATGGGAATTCCGGGGAGGAGAGTGTTTATGTTCCGAAGAGTCGTAACCATGACGGGGATTATGGCGGTGGCGGCGCTCCAGTTGCCCGCCGATTTCACCTATCGCGAGACCACCACCATCACGGGTGGCGCGATGTTGAGCATGATGAAGGTCGTTGGCGTCTTTTCCAAGCAGGCGCGCGAGCCCGTCCAGAGCACTGTGTCCGTGAAGGGCGACAGGATGCTGAACCGTTCCCAGCAGCACGCGACGGTGATCGACCTGGCGGCCCAGACGGTCACCACCATCGACATGCAGAAGAAAACCTATACCGTGATGACGTTCGAGGAATTCCGGCAGATGATGGAGCAGATGTCGCAGAAGATGCAAAAATCGCAGGACCAGGGCGGCAAAATGGAATTCAAGGTATCCGCCAAGGATACCGGCAACACCAAGGAAATCGCCGGCTATCGGGCCAAGGAGTTGGTGCTGCGGATGGAAATGCAGGCTACCGACCAGAAGAGCGGGCAGCAGGGGTCTATGGTGATCTCGAGCGACATTTGGCTGGCGCCTTCCGTCACCGGTTACCAGGAAGTGCGCGCCTTTTACACCCGCATGGGCGAGAAGCTGGCGTTCAACCCCGGCGGCGGGATGTTCATGACGTCGCCCGAAGCGTCCAGGAACATGGGCGAACTGTACAAGGAAATCGGCAAGCTGGATGGCATCCCGGTCCTGCAAACCATCAGCATGGGCGCGGTAGGCCAGCCGGGATCCGGAGGCACATCGGACCAACCGGGCAGCGGCGGCCAGCAGCAGCAGCCGCAGCAGCAACAGCAGCAACAGCAGCCGGCCGCGCGGCCATCCCTGGGCGGAGCGCTGGGAGGCGCGTTAGGCGGAAAATTCGGGCTTGGCAAGAAGAAGCAGCAGGACGACCAGGCGTCTACCGGGCAGCCGTCTCAACAGCAGCAGGGTAACGGCAATCCCGGCTCGTTGATGGAGGCGACCACCGAAATGAGCGGATTCTCCTCCGATCCCGTGGACGATTCGACGTTCGCCGTACCCGCGGGGTTTAAGAAGGTGGAGAATCGCACGAAGTAAACGCCCGGGCCGGGCGGGTTGAGGAAGTAGTCCGAGAGTTAGAGATATGAAGCACTCCCGTGAACTTCAGGCACTGGGGTGGAACGGCAACCTCTCACCGTTTTTCGGGCAAGGTCCAATCAAAGCTGGATTGGTGTTGGCATCCAGCGTGCCAATGAACACCCTCATGTGCCCTTTTTTGAAAATCACCGCTCTTGCCGCCGGACTGATGATCCTGTCGCTCGAGGCCTCCGGTCAGAAGCTTTCGATCGGGGTTGTTGGAGGGTGGAGTCTGACGGACGATTACCGCGGAGCCGGGACCACCACCGTTCCTTTGAACACCCCAGACTTCAACACCGTGGTAACCACTGTCATCACTACCGGTTTGCACGACTTCGTAATCGGTCCAAAACTGGAGCTGGCCTTGCCGGGACATTTCTCGTTTGAAGTGGACGCGCTGCACCGCAACAGACAGTGGAAGGCTACGTCCTTATTTTCTCCGCCCCTGGACTTTGGATACGGGCTGGTAAGCTCGGGCACTTATAGCGCGACTGGTTCGGCGTGGGAAGTTCCGCTGCTGGTTAAGTATCGCCTTCCAGCTTTCAGGACAAATGCCTTTGGCAGTGCGTTTGTCGAAGCCGGACCCGCCCTGCGCCCCTGGTTATACCTCGGCGGCGCCGACCGGGCGGGATTCACCGCCGGCGCCGGATTGCGGGTGCATCCCAGAGGCCTGAATATCGAGCCGACGATTCGTTACACGCGCTGGGGAGCCGCTAAACCCACGTACCAATCAGTGAGTTCAAATTCGGATCAACTTGAATTCCTGATCGGCGTGGGCGGAGACAGATCGTCGGTTCGGCCCAGCGTGTTCGGACAGAAGCTCTCGATCGGCGCAGTGGGGGGGGTTGGTCTCAGCGGCGACTTTCCTCCCAAGGAGGGATACGCCAGCGCCAGAAGCAAGGTTGTGGGCGTCATGCTGGAGTCTGGCCTGTCTAAGAGCCTGTCCCTGGAAGTTGACGGATTGTACCGTCCACTGATTTTGAGCGAGGGCCAACGCGCCACCGTCCTCACCTGGGAATTTCCGGTGCTGGCCAAGTACAGGCTCTCCGCGCATGGCACGAGACCGTTCGTCGAGTTGGGACCTTCCTTTCGCACTGCCGGAAACTTGAGCGGCACAAACCCGTCGCGCTACGGTGTGACATCCGGTGCGGGTGTGGAGGCGCGAACGCGCTGGCTGACAGTCTCACCCGCCTTTCGTTTCACCCGCTGGACGGCGGATCCGGTGGGAGACATGTTTTCGCCGCACACCTACACAATTCGCAATCGGGCGGAACTGCTTGTGGGATTCTCATTTTGAAGCGGCCGCGCTCGCCTCACAGCAGCCGGAAATTCACCTGCACCATGGCGGCCGTGACCCAAGGCTTGCCGTTGCGATAGCCTGGACGGAACCGCCAGCGGCGCACGGCCTCGACGGCGCGCTCGTCCAGGCCCAACCCCAGGCTTTGCCTCACGGTGATGTTTTGCGCCTGGCCGCGCGTGTCCACTTCGATGTGCAAAACCACCGTGCCCTGGACCCTGGCGCGGCGCGCCTCGTCGGTGTATTCGGGTTCGATCTTCCAGAGCAGGACCGGTTCGGTGATCGCGCCCAGAAAGCCGCCACCGCCGGTGACTCCGCCGCCGCCGGGGCCCGGACCGTAGCCGGGACCGTGGCTGTCACCCACGCCGGTGCCAATGCCGTAGCCAATGCCGCCGCCCGATCCGCGGCCTCCCGAAGGCGGCCCAGCAACTCCGTTGGGATCGCCGAACCGCGCGAGGTCGATGGCGGGAAGCACAATTTCCGACGTCATCACCAGCGTGGGCTCCATGGGTAATTGCGGGGTCGGGTTCTCGTATTCGACCACCGGCGGGGTGAACTGGCGGCGGGCCGCTCTGGGCAGGCGGCCCAGGCTGGCTGAGGTGTCGGAGCGCGTTCCACCACCGCCACCGCCCACTTCTTCGCGCGGAATCGACGCCAGGTACCGGCCGATGTCTCGCCCCACCAGGGCGACCGGCTTCCAGACTACGGATGGGTTCTTCACGCTGGCTACGGTCAGCGCCGCGACAATCGCGACGGCGTGCAGAAGCCCGGAAAAAAGTGCCGAACGTTTCGGAGAAGCATACATCGCGCTCACCTGCCGCCAGTCCGGGTGCAGGTGGAACACCATTTCGGAATCCCTTCCTTTCCAGCGCGCGGGCGGCCGCCAACGGTGGAAATTCGAAGACAGTGTGAGGGCGCATGAACACGTAACCAATTGCCTTCGCCATGCATCTCTCTCTAACAAAATGCCATTTGAAGCCAATATCTCGCGGCGGAGTCTGCTGTCGGCGTTGGCCCTGTTGCCGGCCACGCGTCTGCTGCGAGGCCAGCAACCGAACACCACCTTTTCCGCCGACGTCAAAGTGGTCAACCTGCTCGCCACCGTTAGAGACAAGCAGGGTCAAATTCTCCGCGACCTCTCCAAGGAGGATTTCCTCCTGGACGAGGACGGCCACCCGCAAACCATCAGTTACTTCTCACGGGAGACCGACCTTCCCCTTACGCTGGGGCTGCTGGTGGACACCAGCGGAAGCGAGCGGCGCATGATTCCCGACGAGCGCCGGGCCAGCGTCCGCTTCTTCGAGCAGGTGATGCGGCCGGAAAAGGACTTCGCGTTCGTCATCCATTTCGACTTCGAGGTGGAGCTGCTCGAAGACCTCACCAACTCGCGCGAGAAGCTCGAGAAGGCTTTGAACCAGTTGGACACGCCGCAATTGCAGCGACAGCAGCAGGGCGGAGGCAGCACGTACCCTTATCCCGGTGGCGGGCAAGGCGGGCAACGCGGCGGGCGCGGGCGCGGCGGCGGAGGCACCGACCTCTACGACGCTGTCTTTCTGGCGGGCGACGAGCTCATGAAGAAGCAGCGCGGCCGCAAGGCGCTGATTCTTCTCTCCGATGGCGTCGATACCGGCAGCAAGGAGACGCTGGGCAGTGCCGTCGAATCGGCGCAGCGGGCCGACACCCTGGTCTACTCGATTCTATTCGAGGATCCCAACGGCTATGGAAACAACATGGGCGGCTTCGGCGGGCCTCGCATGGGGCGCAGGGGAGGCATGGGCGGCGGCAGAGGCGGCGGATATCCGCAGATGAATCGTCCCGACGGGAAGAAGATTCTGGAACAGATTTCGAGAGAAACCGGCGGCCGGTTCTTCGAGGTCTCTCACAAGTGGCCCATCGACAAGGTCTTCGAGGCCATCGAAGAGGATCTGCGCAACCAGTACAGCCTCGGTTACACATCCGACCAGCAGGGCGCCGACCGCGGATATCGCCGAGTCCATCTCGCCACCAAACAAAAAGGGACGGTCGTGCAGACCCGCGAAGGCTATTACCCGGTCACCTGACCTGCGCGAAGTTGCGGGCGGCGGCGCTCCATGCGGGCGCGGCGTGAATGGCCTCGACCACCGCCTCGGGTTCCGCCACCACCGACCACATCGCCCGATGCCTCTCGTCCATGAACCGCTCCTCCACGCATCGCGAGAGCAGTTCGACACAGGAATCGAAGAAACCGTTGACGTTCACCAGCACGACGGGGCCGAAATACAAGCCCAGGCGCTTCCAGGTGATGGCTTCGAATAATTCTTCCAGGGTTCCGCATCCGCCCGGCAGCGCCACCACGGCGTCGGCCAGTTCCAGCATCAACTGTTTGCGCTCATGCATGGTGTCCACCACGCGCAGTTCGGTGAGCGAGCGGTGCCCCCACTCCAGTTCGTCCATGAAGCGCGGCAGCACGCCGACCACCTTGCCGCCCTCGCCCAGAGCGCCTTCCGCGAGCCGCCCCATGGAACCCTGCGACCCGCCGCCGTACACGATGGCCAGCCCCGCGCGGGCCAGCGCGCGCCCCAGACGCTCCGCGGCTTCCAGGTACAAGGCCGGCGACTTCTCGCTCGAGGCGCAGTAGACGGTGACGGTTTGGATCATCGTCCCCTATCATAGTTGGAAGGAGCCATCCCATGCTGATCGTTCACGTGCACGTACGCGTCAAACCGGAACACATCGAAGCCTTTAAGCTGGCCACCATTGAAAACGCCGCCAACAGCGTGAAGGAGCCGGGTATCGCCCGCTTCGACGTCGTACAGCAGGCCGACGACCCCTCGCGGTTCGTGCTGCTGGAGGCCTATCGCGAGGCGGAAGCCCCCACCCGCCATAAGGCCACCGCGCATTACCAGGCCTGGGCCGAAAAGGTGGCGGACATGCTGGCCGAGCCGCGCAGCCGCGTGGTCTACGCCAATATCTATCCCGCGGACCAGGGTTGGTAATGGCCATCGGGTTTGAGTTCGCCACCGCGGCGCGCATTCTTTTCGGCGAGGGCAAGGTGCGGGAGGTGCCCGCGGCCGCCGCCGCCATGGGCCGCCGCGCGCTGGTGGTGACGGGCGCGTCGCCGGAGCGCGCGGCGCCGCTGATGGCCGGCCTGGAGGCCGCCGGGGTCGCCTGCCTGCCGTTGGCGGTGGCCGGCGAGCCGACAATCGAGATGGTCCGACACGGCGCCCAACGCGCGCGCGCGAAGCGCTGCGATGTGGTCGTCGCCATGGGCGGCGGCAGCGCCATCGACGCCGGCAAGGCGCTGGCCGCCATGCTGTCGAACCCCGGCGATCCGCTCGACTACCTGGAGGTGATCGGCCGAGGCCAGCCGCTCGAGCGCGCTTCCGCGCCGTTCATCGCCATCCCCACAACCTCCGGCACGGGTTCGGAAGTCACGCGCAACGCCGTGCTGGCTTCGCCCCAGCACCGCGTCAAAGCCAGTCTGCGCGGCAGTTCCATGCTGCCCAGGCTGGCGGTGGTCGACCCCGAATTGACACTCGGCCTGCCGCGCGCGGTCACCGCGTCCACCGGCCTGGATGCCCTGACGCAGTTGATCGAGCCTTACGTCGGGTTGCGGGCCAATCCCATGACCGACCTGTTCTGCGTCGAGGGCATTCGCCGCGCCGCCGGCGCCCTGCCGCGCGTCTGGGAAGACGGCGGCGACCGCCAGGCCCGGACGGATATGGCCTGGGCCAGCCTGCTGGGCGGACTGGCGCTGGCCAACGCCGGGCTGGGCGCGGTGCACGGCTTCGCGGCGCCGCTCGGCGGCATGTTCCCTGCTCCCCACGGCGCGGCCTGCGCCGCGGTGCTCCCGCACGCGATAGCGGTCAACATTCAGGCCCTCCGCGCGCGGACGCCGGCCAGCCCGGCGCTCGGCCGCTACGACGAAGTGGCGCGCCTGCTCACCGGCCGTTCGCAAGCCACCGCGGAGGATGGCGTCCGTTGGACGGCCGAAATCTGTAAGAGGCTGGAGATTCCGCCTTTGCGTACCTATGGCGTGACCGACGCCGATATCCCCACCCTGGTGGAGAAAGCCGCCCAAGCCAGCAGCATGAAGGGGAATCCGATTGTGCTGACGCCGGAGGAGCTGCGGCAAATCATCGAGGGGGCAATTTAGAATTATGCGAAGACTCACCATTCCCATCGGCCTGGCGCTGTTGGTCCTCCAGGCCCGGCCAGCCAACAACTTTGCGCTGACCATCGACAACATCATGCGCGGCCCCGCGCTGGTGGGGTTCGAGCCGTCGCAGGTGCGCTGGTCGGCCGATAGCGAGCGCATCTACTTTCAGTGGAAGCAGGCCACCGACAAGGAAGACGCCCCGCTCGACACTTATGTCGTCAACCGCGATGGCTCCGGCTTGCGCAAGCTCTCCGACGAGGAAACCCGGCTGACGCCTCCGGGCGGCGGCGGATTCACGGGCATGGGCGGCGGCGGCCGGGGCGGCGGCTCGGAAGCCGACACCAGCAAAGACAAGCGCCTCACGGTCTACGCGCGCGATGGCGACATCTTCATCTCCGACAACACCACCGGGCAGGGCCGGCAAATCACCAAAACCACCGACGTGGAAGCGAACCCTCACTTTTTGCCGGACAGCCAGCGGATCTACTTCACGCGATCCAACAATCTGTACGCGATGTCGCTGGATACGGGCCTGCTGGTCGAACTGACCGACATCCGCGCCGCGGTCCCTGCCGCGGGCGCGGGGGGCCCGGCCGCGGGGGCCGGTGGCGGACGCGGCGGCCGCGGTGCAGCGGCGGCGGCAACCACCGGCGAGCAGCGCGGCACCGACAGCCAGGAGTACCTCAAGAAGGAGCAGAAGGAACTGCTGGAGGCGGTCCGCGAGCGCTCCGCCCTGCGCGAAGAGCAGGACAAGAAGCGGCAGAACGGCAATCCGCGCAAGCCGTTTACCTTGCAGGCGCGACAGTCGGTGACGGCCCTCCAGTTGACGCCCGATGAGAAGTACGTCATGGCCGCCGTCATGGAGACCGGCAACGCCCGGAACACGGTTGTTCCGAACTATGTCACCGAATCGGGGTACACCGAAGACATTTCCGGACGGTCCAATGTCGGGGACACCCAGTCCACCTCGCGGTTGGCCGCCATCGGCGTCGAAACCGGCGAAGTGAAGTGGGTGGACCACGGACAGAAGCGCGACGTCCAGCTTGGGTTGCCCGTCTGGTCCGAAGACGGGACCAAGGCCGTGACGGTGGGCCGGGCCGCCGACAACAAGGACCGCTGGATCTTCGCCTTGGACCCCGCCACCGGGAAGACGCGCGTGCTCGCCAATCAGCACGATGACGCATGGGTGGATGGTCCCGGCGCCAACACCATCGGCTGGATGAAGAACGACCACGAGGTCTATTTTCAATCCGAGAAGACCGGCTACTCGCACTTGTACGCGGTGGCCTGGGATGGCGGCGAGCCGCGCGCGCTCACCTCCGGCGATTGGGAGGTGTCGAGCGTTCGCCAGTCGAAAGACAAGTCGCATTTCTACCTCACCGCCGGCAAGGACTCGCCTTACGAGCAGCACCTCTACGAAATGAACGGCGACGGCGGCCCGCTCACGCGCCTGACGAAGGAGCCGGGCAGGCACGCCGCCACCGTCTCTCCCGACGATCGCTGGATCGCCGATATTTACTCCTACACCAACAAGCCGCCGGAGCTGTACGTCGAGGAGAACCGGCCGCTGGCGGACGGCAAGAAACTGACCACCTCGCCCGCCCCCGAGTTCTCTCAGTTTCCGTGGCTGGATGTCCCCATCGTGACCTTCACCGCCCGGGATGGGGTCCAGGTGCCGGCCCGCCTGTTCAAACCCGCCGGCTTCAAGAAGGGCGGACCGGCGGTAGTCTTCGTTCACGGTGCCGGCTATTTGCAGAACGTGGACCGCAAGTGGTCCACGTATTCCCACGAGTACATGTTCAATCACATTCTGATGGAGCGCGGCTTCACGGTAATCGACGTGGATTACCGGGGTTCGGCGGGATACGGTCGAAATTGGCGGACCGCCGTCTACGAGCACATGGGCGGCAAGGACCTGGACGACATCGTCGATGCGGCCCGGTACCTGGTATCGCAGCATGGCGTGGACCCCAAAAAGATCGGCCTGTACGGCGGCAGCTACGGCGGATTCATCACCCTGATGGCCATGTTTACCCAGCCGGACGTTTTCGCGGCCGGCGCCGCCCTGCGCCCGGTCTCGGACTGGGTGCTCTACAATCACGGCTACACCGCCGATATCCTCAACGTTCCGCAGACCGACCCGGAAGCCTACCGCAAGTCTTCGCCCATCTATTTCGCGCAAGGCTTGAAAGGCGCATTGCTGATCTGCCACGGCATGGTGGACACCAACGTCGAGTTCCAGGACACCGTGCGGCTGGTCCAGAAGCTCATCGAGCTGCGCAAGGAGAACTGGCAACTGGCGGTCTACCCGGTGGAGAACCACGGCTTCGTGGGGCCGGCCAGTTGGGCCGACGAGTATAAGCGCATCCTGGCGCTGTTCGAGAAAAACCTGAAATAGATTGGGCTTGCGTGCGGGGGCGGAACATTTTAAGATAAACGGAGTAGCTTTACTCCGATTTCAGTGCGGGAGGCAGCATGATTTATTCGCGTTCGGCCGAATACGCGATTCGCGCGTTCGTCCACTTGGCGCAGGTGCCCGAAGGCAAGTACGCCATGGTGAAAAATATCGCTGAGCAGGAAAAGATTCCGGCTCACTTCTTGGCGAAGATCTTGCAGCAGCTTGCTCGCAAAGGTCTGCTCCGCTCCAGCAAGGGTCCCACCGGCGGCTTCGCCATGCGCGTGGACCCCGGCGAGGTTCGCTTGCTGGACATTGTCGAGGCCTTGGATGGCCTGGCGCCCTTCCAGCAGTGCGCCAGCGGCCTGGCCGAGTGCAACGACGATATGCCGTGCTCCATGCACGATAGCTGGGTTGCCCTCCGTTCGCGTATCATGGATTACTTAGGGCGGAATACCATCGCCGATCTGGTCAAAGCGCTGGAGTTGAAGAAGAAGTCTATAGCACTAGCCACCAAGCGCAAGGCCAAGCGAGTGGCTTCCGCAAAACGGGCCTGAAGCCAGGCAATTCTAGGTGATCCGGAGGCAACATGGGAGTATCCGTCCTTGTCCCGATGGTGGTTGAACAGACCTCCAGGGGCGAACGCGCGTACGATATCTATTCCCGGCTGTTGAAAGAGAACATCATCTTTCTGGGCACCCCGATTGACGACCAGGTGGCCAACCTGATCATCGCCCAATTGCTCTTTCTGGAAGCCGAAGATCCCGAGAAGGACATCTCCATCTACATCAACTCTCCGGGCGGCTCCATCACGGCGGGCTTGGCGATCCTCGACACCATGGCGTTCATCCGGCCGGACATCGTGACCATCTGCGTGGGCCAGGCCGCTTCCATGGCCGCCGTGCTGCTCGCCAAGGGCGCCAAGGGGAAGCGCTTCAGCCTGCCCAATTCCCGCATCATGATTCACCAGCCCTCCATGCAGGGCCTGGCCGGGCAGGCGGCCGACATCGATATTTACGCCCGCGAAATCCTGCGCATGCGCGAGATCCTGAACATCATGCTGGCCGAGGCCACCGGCCAGCCGGTGGAGCGCGTCGCCAAGGACGTAGATCGGGATTACATCCTCGAGCCCGACCAGGCCGTCGAGTACGGCATGATCGACCGCGTCATCACCAGCCGCGATTCGGCGCCCGTGCCCATTAAAGGCTGAGTCCGGGTGGCGCCGGCGGGAGTGTCCGCTCTGTCGCCTCAGCCCAACCCTACCAGCTTCCGGTACCGCTGGTAAGCCCGGTCCCAATCGCCGCTCGGGTGCGGCTCGACTGTGGTTAACGGGAACGAACTCCGTACCACCGCGCGCACTTCATCCAGGTTTGCCAGTTCGCCCGCCCCCATGGCCTGCACCAGGATGTTGCCGATGGCCGTGGCCTCGCTTGGTCCCGCCACCACGCGGTGCCCGGTGCAGTCGGCCACGAACTGGTTGAGCAGGGCGTTGCGCGAGCCGCCGCCCACGATGTGGATCGCCTCGATCTTCCGCTTACCCAGCGTTTCCAGGCTCTCCATCACGTAGCGGTACCGCAGCGCCAGGCTCTCCAGGATGGTGCGCGCGAACTCGCCGTGAGTCTGGGGCGGTTCCTGGCCGGTCTGGCGGCAATGGTCCGCGATCTTGCGCGGCATCTCGCCCGGTTCCAGAAACGCATCGGGGTCGATCGTCGCGGTGAACGGCTTCGCCGCCGCGGCCATCCCGGCGAGCTGCTCATAACTCGATTCCGCGCCTTCCTCCATCCACGCGCGCCGGCACTCCTGCAACAGCCACAGGCCCGCGATGTTCTTCAGCAGCCGGATCTTCCCCGCCGCCCCCACTTCGTTGGTGAAATTCAGCGCCAGCGATTCCGCGTTGATGACCGGCGCATCCAGTTCCAGCCCCATCAACGACCACGTCCCCGAGCTGACGTAGCACCAGTTGTCGCCGCCTTCCGCCGGGACCGCCGCCACGGCCGCCGCCGTATCGTGGCCGGCGGTGGCGTATACCGGCGTGTAGGGCGGTTCCAGCATCTTGCCCAGCAGCGTCGCCGGCGGAACAATCTCGCCCAGGATCTCGCCCGGCAGATCCAGCCGTTTCAGCATTTCCATGGACCAGTTCATTTCGCGCGGGTCGAAGAACTGCGTGGTGCTGGCGATGGTGGCTTCCGATTTGGCCACCCCGGTGAGCCAGTAGTTGAACAGGTCGGGCATGTTGAGCAGCCGGCGCGCGGCCCCCAACGCCGGCGAGCCCGCCAGCTTCTGCGCGTACAACTGGTACAGCGTATTCAACTGCATGAACTGGATGCCGGTATACCCGAACACCTGGTCGCGCGGCACGGTTTCAAACAGTTTCTCCATCATCCCGTTGGTGCGCGAATCGCGGTAGTGGCGGGGGTTGTCGATCAGCATGCCGTCCGCGCCCAGCAGCCCGTAATCCACGCCCCAGGTGTCGATGCCGATGCCGTCGAGCCCGAGCTTGCGCTCCCGCGCCGCCACCCCGATGCCGTGCTGGATCTCGTGCCACAGCCGCAGCGTGTCCCAGTAGAGCGTGCCCAGCACGCGCACCGGCGTATTGGGGAAGCGGTGCACTTCCTCGACAACCAGTTTGCCGCCGGAAAGGCTGCCCAGCAGAGCACGCCCGCTCTCGGCGCCCAGATCGAAGCCCAGGTAACGACTCATGAAACTGTCAGTATAATCCGCCGCCCGCCTGGGGATCAGGCCAGGGGGACCAACCGCGGCCCGCGTTCAACCGCCGTCCCTACGGCGCTTCGGCGACAGCGGCATTTCGATGAATTCATAGCTTCCCGGTGTTGCCGCATCGACTTTTGCCGCTATCGCCGCTCCGTGGTCACGCACCACGGGCCAGATATTGGACCCGAGCACTACCAAGGCGAGTTTCCGGCCCGTCAGGTTTTGCTAGTGCCACATGTTCGGACAGGAAGCGCCGTACACCGACCAGGACGTTTTTGTCAAATACGATGCGCAATGCGGTGACTCTTGGCGTAGGTCAAAATCGCCTCGACACGATCCGGCGGGACCTCGAACTGTTCCACGATTTCGGCGACGCTCACGCCATGGTCGAAGTTATCGACAATCGCGTTGACCGGCATCCGCGTGCCGAGCAGCACAGGAGCGCCGCTTTGCACTCCGGGCTTGACTTCGACGAGCGGACATTCCGACCAGTCGATTTTCTCTCTCGTAGCCATTGGCGGACCTCCCAGCCACTATGATTTCATGTTTTTGCCTGGAAGGCCAGCAACGCCGTAGCCGGGCCCGGGCGCTTGCTTTTAGCTCCCCGTGTTTCCTCGCTGCGAAGCCGCGCCGCGATTGCTTGCGAGGTTTGCGTCTCTCAAAGGGTACTTGGGGCACACCGCGAGCGGCTAAGATCTTCGCCCGCCGCCGAAGGCAAGCCGCCAAGGGGAAACGGTTGCCCGTTTGTGTAGAGCGCCAGCCCTTCTTGTTGCAAACAGTCGCGCAGGGAATTACCATAATCTGCCATGCCAGTCATTGACCCGGACTCGATTTTCAGGAAGGTCGCAGGTGATCGGGCGCGCATGAAAGCGCTCAGCGTAACATAACAGAACAGGAGATGGTGAAGTTCTATAACAGGTGCGGCTCCGGAGGGCAGGATTTTGATCAGGCGATTGCCGAACTCAACGCTTGATTTCAGTTCAGCGGCGCTGATGCCGCGTTCGTAGCTAAGGTCCTAGGAGATTGCGGTCCGTTTTGATTTGAACGGTTAACGATGAACGCCGACCAAAAACGTGTAGTGGCTCTTGCATTGCAGTACATCCGCGAAACGAAACCGGACGCCTATGGGGACGGACCGGCAGATTCTTGGGCTGATGCGGACTGGGATCTTTGGCAAAGGGCTAACCCACTGCAGCGCGAAATGACCGAAGTCTCACGGCAGATTCTCCGAGGCGAAGTGGAGATGGGTGAGTACGCCCACAAACTATTGGATGGTGACACGCCCTACAGTGTGATGAAGGGAGCTTGGGCCATCATCGAAGACGCGATTTACAGGCGGGGGTTCTTCGCGTCGCGACCCGCGAAAATGTGGAGGGCAATCTGTGGATGAATTGAAAGTAAGCTTGGGCGCTCAGATGCTCATCTTCGACCTCGGCAATGACTGCGCAGCGCAGCGACATAGCGGCGGCGTCCCCTGTATAGTTATGCCGAGGCTCGGCGATCCGAAACCTAGGACGTCTGGGCAAATCGCCGACGTCTTTGTGCAGGAACTACTGAACAATGGCCTGATTGAGGAGAAAGCCAACGGCGCATGTGCGCTCACTCCTAGCGGCAGGGAGTACTACGAAAAGCGTCTCAAGAATCGAAACTGACCCACTACCCGATCCCCCGCCCTGCTCCATCACCCGAAGACGCTGCAACCCGTCGGCACCCTCACCAAGCACCGGTGGACATGATATCGCCCTTGATCTTCAGTTTCCCCTTCATGCTTCCAATCAAGGCGTGCAGCGGAACCGATCGGAATCACCCTGGCCACGGGCTTGCCGCGTTTCGTGATCACGATGCCTTCCGCGCTGAGGTCGTCCAGCAAGCTCAGACACTGTTCCTTGAATTTCGAAGCGCCGATCCGCCGCATCGTGTCCACTTCACGCCCTCGTCAGCCCCAGCCCCGCCCCACCCGGCAGTACCAGTTTCCCCTTCTCCACCAGCACCCCCCGGAACGGGTCGTTCGAAATGAGCAGGTTGCCGTCCAGATCGGCGTAATCCACCAGCGGCGAAAGCTGCGCCGCCGCCGTCACCGAGACGGAGCTCGACACCATGCAGCCCAGCATCGTCTTCATGCCCAGCGCCTTGGCGATCTGGATCATGCGGTACGCCTCCAGCATCCCGCCGCTCTTATCCAGCTTCACGTTCACGCCGTCGAACGCATCCCTCAGCTTGGGAATGTCGGAGGCCCGCTGGCAGGCTTCGTCGGCGATGATCGGTATGTGCACGCGGCTGCGCACCCAGCGCGTCTCTCCGATCATCTCCGCCGGCAGCGGCTGTTCGATGAACTCGACGCCCATCTTCTCCAGCCAGTTGATTTTTCTTACGGCCTCTTCCTTGTCCTTCCAGCCCTCGTTGGCATCCACGCGCAGCGGCTTCTTGGTCACGCTGCGCACGGCTTCGATGGTGGGCTCGTCGGTGGCCAGCCCCACCTTCACTTTCAAAATCGGAAAATCGGCGGCTTCCCGGGTCTTCTGTTTGGTGATTTCGGGCGTGTCGATGCCGATCGAAAACGTGGTCAGCGGCGTGTCCTTGGGGTCAAGTCCGAAATACGTGTAGAGCGGGATGCCGAGCTTTTGTCCCACCCAGTCCATGAGCGCGATATCGATGGCCGCCTTGCCCGCCCATTCGCCCGGCACGCGCCGGAACACCTCCGCCATCACCTTGGCGAACTGCATGGGGTTGGCCGAAAGCAGCAGCGCGCGCACCGATTCCACCGCCTTCCGCGCGCCTTCCGCATCCTCGTGGTAGCGCACGATGGGCGCGCCTTCGCCGTGCCCCGTAATGCCGTCTCTCGCGTACGCCACGTGCAGCGTGTCGCGGTACTGGCTCGACGACATGGTGGTGGTCCACGTGTGCTGCAAGTTCAGCCGCAAGATCTTGGTCTCGATGCTCGGCCCCGCCGGCGCCGCCAGCCCGGAACCGGCCGGCGCCACCGCAGCCGCCCTCAGGAAGTTCCTGCGGTTCATTTCACTCTCCGCATCGCCACCAGCAGCCGCGACCAATGGGCGTCGTTCAAATCGTCGATCCGCACCATGGGCGTCTGCCAGGTGGTGGCGTCGATGAACTTGCCGTCGCCCAAATACACTCCCGTGTGGGTGATCTTCTTCGCTGAGCCGCCGAAATACAGCAGGTCGCCCGGCTTCAGGTCGTTGCGCTCGACGGGCGTCGCACCGCTCCAGTCGGCCTGCGGCTGGGCATCGCGCGGCATCGGAATTCCGCGGCGGCGGCATAGCATCTGCGCAAACCCCGAGCAATCGTAGCCGAAGCTCGAAGTCCCGCCCCACGTGTACGGCAGTCCCAGGAAGCGTTTGCTGAATTCGATCATCTCCGAGATGCCGATCGGTTTCCCGTCAAACGCGATGTCGCCCGCCTGCACCCAGCCCGCGCGGTCGTCGGGCAGCCGGACCTCGAGCCAGCGCGCCTGGCCGGACGGCTCGGCCACCACTTCGAGCCGGCTCTCGAACGGCACGGTGAGGAGCGGCGCATGGGCCGTTACGCTGGCCTCGCGATAGATGTGCGCGAACAGGCTCGCCACTTCGGCCACACGCCCGCTGGCGGCATAGGTTTTCCCCGGCAGCAGTGCCCGAATCGGCGTCCAGCCGGTGTAATCGTCCGCCGTGCGTATGCGCGCCCAGCCCTCCTGCCGCTCCACCACCCCCACATTCGAGCCGTAGATCGCCTGCGACACCACGTCGGCGTCTTCGCTCGGCTTCGAGTACATGTTGGCGACCGGTGAAAGCACCACCGCATTGGGCAAAGCTGCCGCGAACAGGGCCACGATTGCAATTCCAGTCATTGGTCTTCTCTCAGCGTAACGCCATTTGAAACGCCCCGCCAATCTGTAGTACAATCGATACTTACTCCAGTGGTTCCGACGCACCCCGTGTGTACCGGCTCCCAAACAGAGGTTTGCATGCACGCGATTATTGAAACCGGCGGAAAACAGTACCGGGTTGCTCCGGG
>PMYB01000051.1:0-6803 GCA_003170915.1 Bryobacterales bacterium
TGGGCCGCACCCAGCAGCTCGTGCTCCTGCTGCACCAGCTCACCAACGAGAAACGCATTCCCAACATCCCCATCTTTGTCGATAGCCCGTTGGCGCTGAACGTCACCGCGGTCCACCGCGCTCACCCCGAGTGCTTCGACGATGAGACCAGGGAGTACCTGCTCCACCACGAGGACCCCTTCGGCTTTGGTCGCCTCCAGTACATCCGCGAGGTCGCCGACTCCAAGAAGCTGAACGACCTTCACGGCCCTTTCGTGGTCATCTCCGCCTCCGGAATGTGCGAGGCGGGCCGCATCCTGCACCACCTGCGCAACAACATCGAAGATCCGCGCAATACCGTGCTCATCACCGGGTTCCAGGCGCAGGATACGCTCGGCCGCAAGCTCATCGAAAAGTGGACGGAAGTGCGGATCTTCGGCGAGCCCATGCGCGTCAGGGCCGAGATTTCGAGCCTGGATGAGCTGAGCGCGCACGCCGATCAGAGCGAGTTGATGGAGTGGATCCGGCCGCTGGCGCCATCCCTGCGCCAGGTCTTTTTGGTCCATGGCGAGCCCCAGCAGTCCCAGACACTCGCCAAACTGCTCCATTCCACGTACAATCTAAGTGTGGCGATCCCAGCGCCCGGCCAGTCTTTCGACCTCGCTTAGGCGAAACCGAAACGCCCTCCCGGGCCATCTAAACTGTAAGAAGCCAAAAGGAGTTCGACAAAGTGAGTCCAACAACATATACGGAGCCGCAGCCCCCGCGCTCGCCTCTCCTCACCGCGCTCGTGGCCGGCGCCATCATCGCCCTCGTGGCCGCCAACATCTACCTCTACATCCAGATCGACCATGTCCGTACGGATCTGGCCAAGCTGGACCAGTCCTTCAAGACGGGATTGACCAATCTGAGGGACGCCTCCTCGGTCACCACGGCCGCGCAGCAGCGCCACCTCGAAACGTTGAAGGAAGAGCTGGAGGCTGCTCGTACATCGCTCCACGATCAGGCCCGGACCATGTCCGCCCAAGCCAAGGCCGAAGCCACCGCCCGCGCCGAGCAGTTAGCGCGCCAGATCGAAGCCGAGCAAGCCAAAGTGCAGCAGCAGGTCAGTTCCGAAATCAGCGACGTCAAGCAGTCCGCTACCGCCGCCAACTCGAAGATCGCCGATGTCTCCACCGATGTCGGTAACGTGAAGACCCAGGTGTCCGCGACCCAGGCCGAATTGCAGAAGACCATCGCCGACCTGAAGTCCGTTACGGGCGATCTGGGCGTGCAGAGCGGCCTGGTGGCCACCAATGGCAAGGAACTGGCCGCCCTCAGGCGCCTCGGCGAGCGCAACTACATCGATATCAAGCTCGGCAAGACCAAGCAGCCGCAACGTTTCGGCGATATCACGCTGCTGCTCAAGAATGCCGACGTTAAGAAGAACCGGTACAGCGTTCAGGTGATGGCGGACGACAAGCAAACCCTGAAGGAGAACAAGAGCATCAATGAGCCCGTCCAGTTCTACACCACCAAAGGTGGCCACGCGCCGTACGAACTGGTCATCAACCAGGTCCAGAAGAACGAGATCGTCGGCTACCTCTCGACCCCCAAGGAAACAATCGGGAGATAACCCGTAGGGGTCGGACACGCCCGGCCCCTACACCGTGGTGGCCGTCTTCTCCACCAGTTTCTCCACGTGCACGCAGTAGATTGCCGGTTTGCCGTCGCGGTCGCTTTGGAAGTAAATGCGCTGGCTATCCGGCGCGAACACCGGCGCCACCGTTTCCGGATGGCTGGCCTTGTGCTCGCAAAGGGTCAGTTCCCGCCGTGTCATGCGCAGCAGAATCAATACGGTCGGCGACGCGGCATTGCGGCTGGCCCCTACAAACACCGACGTGTCGCGGTTGAATCCGAAATGCGCGAACTGGCTGGTCTTGGACACCAATTTGTCGCTGTCCGTATCGGGCGCGTATTCGCGGATGGCGTTCAACTGCGTCCGGTCTTCGGGAATGTTCAAGTACAGGACGGTCTTGCCGTCCGGCGCCCAATTGGCCGCTGCGACGCGCCCGGCTGCCAGCTTGAGCCGGCGGTTCTGTTTCCCGTCGAAATCCACCAGCCACAGCGCCTCGTCCGCCTGCCGGTACAGGATCTGCGCGCGCCTGAACCGCGCGATGGGGTCGCCCATCTCGACCGGCGCCTCCACCACCGTGCGCGCCGCCCCTTCGGACAGCGCCACCATGCGGAGCCGCGAGGCTAGGCCGCGCCGCTCCGCGAAGATAGCGTGCGTTCCGTCCGGTCCCACGCTCATTCCCGCACCCCGGTCCCAACCCTCCGGAACCTCGTACAACTTGCGCTCCCGCGCCGTGGCCAGGTTCACCATATGCAAAGAACGGCCCGCGAAGTAGCAGAACGAGCGATTATCCGGCAGAAGTGTGAGCGACCCTCCGTCCAGCTCCTCGGCCTCGGTCAACTGCCGCGTCTCGCCGCTCTTCAAATCCATGTGAAAGGCCTGAGGAGATCCGCCGCGGTCGCAGTAAAACAGCATCCACCCGCTCGACCGCGCGATGGCGCGGTTGTAATACGCCGGCATGGTGCTGGAATAAGCCGGGTCCGTCAGCCGGTAGACCTCCATCTCCGTGGTCGGATCGGAGTACCGCCGCCAGTCCGATGGAAATGTGGTTCCCTTGAGGCCCTGGGCCGCCAGACGCGTCCCCGCCAGTCCGGCAATCAAAAACGATCTGCGCGAGAAGCGGCGCGCCGAACCCGCCATAAGCCGATGGTATCGTAAGCCCCGATGGCCTGCCAACGCCTCGCTAAACTCCGCTCACACCGTCCGTCTTCTTCGACAGAGTAAAATAAGAACTGACGGACTTCCCCCCGTAACGAGACCTTTCATGATTGTCGATGTCATCCTGGCGAAAATCTTTGGCACCAAGACCGAGCGCGAGATCAAAGGCATGCTGCCCACGGTGGCTGCCATCAACGATCTCGAGCCCGCGCTCCTCCAACTGTCGGACATCGACCTCGCCGCCAAAACCATCGAATTCAAAGAGCGCATCGCGCAGGGCGCCGCCATCGACGACCTCCTCATCGAAGCTTTCGCGGTGGTCCGCGAGGCCGGCCGCCGCTTCGTCAACATGCGCCATTTCGACGTGCAGTTGATCGGCGGCATGGTCCTGCACCACGGCAAAATCGCCGAAATGAAAACCGGCGAAGGCAAGACCCTGGTCGCCACCCTGCCCTGCTACCTCAATGCCCTCGGCGGCAAGGGCGTCCACGTCGTCACCGTCAACGATTACCTGGCTAAACGCGACTCCGAATGGATGGGCCGCATCTACAAGGCCCTCGGCATGAAGGTCGGCGTCATCGTTCACGACCTCGACGACCAGGAGCGCAAGGACGCCTACGGCTCCGACATCACCTACGGCACCAACAACGAATTCGGCTTCGACTACCTCCGCGACAACATGAAGTTCCGCATCGACGATTGCGTGCAGCGCCCGTTCAATTACGCCATCGTCGACGAAGTCGATTCCATCCTCATCGACGAGGCCCGCACGCCGCTCATCATTTCCGGCCCCAGCGAGGAATCCACCGACAAGTACTACAAGATCAACCGCATCATTCCCAAGCTCATCCGCGGCGAAGTCATCGAGGGCCGGGAACCGGGCGAAAAGTACACTACCGGCGACTACACCATCGACGANNGACGAGAAGCACAAGAGCGCGGCCCTGACCGAGGAGGGCGTGTTCAAGGTGGAAAAGCTGCTGGGCGTCGGCAACCTCTACGACCCCGCCAACATCGAGTACAACCACCACGTGCAGCAGGCCCTGCGCGCGCACGTCATCTACCAGCGCGACCGCGATTACCTGGTGAAGGACGGCGACGAAGGCCCCGAAGTGATCATCGTCGACGAGTTCACCGGCCGCATCATGCCCGGCCGCCGCTGGTCCGACGGCCTCCACCAGGCCGTGGAAGCCAAGGAAAACGTCAAGATCCAGCGCGAGAACCAGACCCTCGCCACCATCACCTTCCAGAATTACTTCCGCATGTATAAGAAGCTCGCCGGCATGACCGGCACGGCGGAAACCGAAGCGGCCGAATTCCAGAAGATCTATAACCTCGACGTCACCGTCGTTCCCACCAACCGTCCTTTGATCCGCAAGGAAAATCAGGACATGGTCTACCGTACCGAGGTGGAGAAGTTTCGCAACGCCGCCAAGGAGATCATGGATCTCAACCAGCGGGGCCAGCCCGTCCTGGTCGGCACCATTTCGGTCGAGAAATCGGAAAGGCTCTCCGCCATTCTCAAGCGCATGGGCGTCAAGCACGAGGTTTTGAACGCCAAGAATCACGAGCGCGAAGCATCCATCGTGGCCCAGGCCGGCCGCAAGAGCGCCGTCACCGTCTCCACCAACATGGCCGGCCGCGGGACCGATATTCTGCTCGGCGGAAACCCCGAGTTCATGACCAAGGACGCCTGTCTCAAAGACAAGGTGGCCGAACGCCTCTCCGAAAACGAGGCCCAGTACATCGCCGACGAACATTTCTACTTCTTCACCCACCACGACCAGTTCTACCGGGTGCGCCGCGACACATGGGACGAAATCTTTGCCAACGCCAAGGCGCATACCGACATAGAACACGACGAAGTCACCGCTCTGGGCGGGCTCCACATCGTGGCCACCGAGCGCCACGAATCCCGGCGCATCGATAACCAGCTTCGCGGACGATCCGGCCGCCAGGGCGACCCCGGCAGCTCGCGTTTCTTTCTCTCGCTGCAGGACGATCTGCTGCGCATCTTCGGCGGCGAGCGCATGCAGAACCTCATGCTGCGCCTCGGCATGGAAGAAGACGTGCCCATCGAGAGCAGGATGATCACCAAGCGCATTCTGAAGGCGCAGGAAGCCGTCGAAATGCAGAATTTCGAGGCCCGCAANNCAGTTGCTCGAAGGCATCGATCAGAAAGAGCGGGTCATGGATATGGTGCGGGGCATCGTCGATCAATTCGTCGACCGGCACTGCCCCAATGAAAAGCACCCCGACACCTGGGACATCGGCAGCCTCCGCACCGACGTGCTCAGCCAGTTTGGCTACAAGGTGGAGACCGCCGAGGTTGCCGACCTCAGCCGCGACGAAATGTCGGACCTCATCTACGAGCGCCTCCAGCACAAGTATCGCGAGAAGGAAGAGCTGGTCGGCGCCGACGTCATGCGCCAGACCGAATGCATCGTCATGCTGCAAGTCATCGACAACCAGTGGAAGGACCACCTGCTGTCGATGGACGAATTGAAGCAGGGCATCGGCAACCGCGCCTACGGCCAGAAAGACCCGCTCGTCGAATACAAGAAGGAGTCCTTCGAGCTGTTCACGGCCATGATGGACCGCATCGAGGACGAGTCCGTCCGCTACCTTTACTTCCTCCAGGTGAGCACCGGTTCCGGTCCGGTCCTGCCGTTCCCCGAGGAAGAGGAAGAGGAGGAAGAGGCGTCGCGCCCGGACCCCAGCGAACAGCAACGCCAGGCCGCCAAGAGCTCAATGGAGGACTTCACGCGCAACATCCAGCGCAAGAAGGAAAAGGAGCTGGCGGAATTGCAATTCGTGGGCGGTGACGGTTCCACCGGTCCCAAACAAGTGGTGGCCGGCCAGAAAGTCGGCCGCAACGACCCCTGCCCCTGCGGCAGCGGCAAGAAGTATAAGAAATGCCACGGTGCCTGACCATGACCCGATTTCTTCTCGCCCTTCTCCTTCCCACGCTCGCCCAGGCCGCCATCTGGCCTGACGCCATCGGCGCTTACCGCCGTACCGCCGCTTCGAAGCCCGTCCTCGCCGACGGTCCCCTCTGGGACGAGTACGGCTTGCGGGAGTCCGAGACCGCCACCTACGAAAACGGCTCCGCCAGATTCACCGCCACAGCCTGGCGTCTCCAGGATTCCACCGGCGCGCTGGCCGCTTACTACTGGCAGCGCCCCGGCAAGTCCGAACCCTCGAAAGTGGCTGCCCTGGCCGCCGAAACCGCCGGCAGCCTGCTGCTGGTGCACGGCAATTACCTGCTCTCGTTCAGCGGTTACAAGCCCACCACACCCGAACTGGACCCCATCGTCGAATCGCTCCGCAATCTCGACACCACGGCCCTTCCAGCGCTCCCTGGCTACCTTCCCTCGCAGGATCTGGTCCCCGGCAGCGAGCGCTATATCACCGGCCCCGCCAGCCTCCGGAAGTTCAATCCCGGTATCCCGCCCTCGGCGGCGGCTTTCCACCTCGGCGCCGAGGCGCAGTTGGGGGGGTTTCACGGCCCAAAAGGGGAAACCGTGCTGACCATTTTCAACTACCCCACCCACCAGATCGCCATGCAGCAGGCTGCCAGTCTCGGGAAAATCCCCGGCGCCGAGGTCAAGCGCAGCGGCCCCCTGGTGGCCGTCATCCTCTCCCCGCCCGACCCCGACGCCGCCGAGCGCCTGCTCGCCCAGGTGCGTTATCAGGCCGAAGTGACCCGCGACGAGCGTGTTCCCACGCTCCGGGATAACATCGGCAATCTCGTCGTAAATGCCTTTGTTCTCACTGGCTTACTGCTGGTGTTCTGTGTCGTCTCCGGTCTCGCATTGGGTGGTTCCCGGGCCTTCCTTCGCCACTTCCGGAAGGGAGAAGATCCCGACGCCATGATCACCCTACATCTCGAACGACGGTGACCCCGCTACATAACACCCCGCTTTTGTTTGCCTTAGAGAGAAATCCTCAGCCTGGAAACCAGGCTTTTCCGCCCCTCCGCCCCACTGTCGAAAAACGCACGTTCCCGCAAGTCGGCCCGTACGAGCAGGTTACGACCGAAAATTTTGCG
>PMYB01000051.1:6830-43089 GCA_003170915.1 Bryobacterales bacterium
ACCCTTCGGGGTGAGCATTTCTATTTTACGGATAGTATTCGAGTTACCTCCTATAATGGGCCCCTGTCGGCGCTCCGGCGGACGCTTTCCCCATACTCCGGACCCTCGAACCCGCTTCCGGACGCCCTGGCGGCCGCATTTCGCGCGGAAATGGCACTCTGGCAGCCGCTGCCCCCCGCAATAGCCTATGATGGGCAGTTGGCAGTGAATCACCATGACTGATCTGAAGTTGCAGATAATCCCCCTGGGCGGATGCGGCGAGTTTGGCATGAACATGACCGCCATCCGCTACGCCGATGACATCATCGTCATCGATTCCGGAATGATGTTCCCCGAGGCCGAGCTGCTGGGCGTTGACCTGGTTATGCCCGACCTGAGTTTTCTCAAGGAAAACCAGCAGTTCGTCCGCGCCCTCATCCTCACTCACGGCCATGAGGACCACATCGGCGCCGTCCCGTATTTCCTTTCCGATATCGGAGTGCCCGTCTACGGCACGGATTTCACCCTGGCCCTGGTCGAGCGCCGCCTGGAAGAGTACGACCTCGAGGAGGAGCCGCGCCTCATCCATATCAAGCCCAAACAGATCCTCGACATCGGCCCCTTCAAGATCGAGTTCATCCGCGTGACGCACTCCATCGTGAGCGCCGTGGCTCTCGCCATTACCACGCCTCTCGGAGTGGTCATTCACACCGGCGATTTCAAGGTCGACCCCACTCCCACCGATAACGAGCTGTTCGATCTCCACACCCTGGCCGACTACGGCAAGCGCGGTGTCCTCCTGCTGCTCTCCGATTCCACCAACGCCGACCGCCCCGGCTTCACCGAGAGTGAGCGCGCCGTCCGCCCGCGCATGGAAGAGATCTTCAACCGCGCCGAGCGCCGGGTGGTGGTCTCCTGCTTCAGCTCCTCCATCCACCGTATCCAGCTCGTCCTCGATCTGGCGCAGGAATTCAGCCGCCGCGTGGCGGTGATTGGCAGAAGCATGGTGACGGTGACCGAGATCGCCCACTCGCTCGGCCTGCTGGATATTCCCGACGGCATCCTGCTGCGCCCCCAGGATGCCATGGGCCTGCCGCCCGACAAAGTCGCCCTCCTCATCTCCGGCACCCAGGGCGAACCCATGTCGGCGCTGGCGCGCGTGGCCGTCGATAACCATAAGCACGTCTCCGTGGAACGGGGCGACACCGTGGTGCTCAGCGCCCGCATCATCCCCGGCAACGAAAAGGCCATCTTCCGCATGATCGACCACCTGGCGCGCCGCGGCGCCGACGTGCTGTACGGCAGCATGAACCCGCCGCTGCACGTCTCCGGCCATGCCAGCGCGGAGGAGCAGAAGCTGGTTTTGAACCTGGTGCGCCCGCGCTACTTCATGCCCATCCACGGCGAGTTTCGCCAGCTTACCAAGCACGCCCGTCTGGCCGAGCACCTGCGCTTCGCCGGCCTGGAGGAGACCTTCATCATGGAATCGGGCGACGTTCTGGAAATCGATCACCACGGCGCGCGCAAAGGCAACCGTGTCCCCGTGGGCCGTGTTTGCATCGATTCCGGCTCGGTGGACGACGTGGTGCAGGAGGTGGTCATCCGCGACCGCCGCCACCTTTCCGAAGATGGCATCGTGCTGCCCATCATCGCCATCAACCGCCAGACCGGCCGCATGGAAAACCCGCCCGAAATCGTCAGCCGCGGCTTCGCCCTGGCCGGAGACGGCTCGGAGTTCATGGAGAACGCGCGTCAGATCGTGGCGAAAACGCTGGAAGGCTCCAACCGCGAAGAGAAGACCGATTGGGGCGTCATGAAGGAGAAGGTTCGCGCCGACCTGAAGCGCTACATCGTGAAGGAAACGTCGCGCCGCCCGCTGATCATGCCGGTGATCCTGGAAGTGTAGGATGCTTCGCTGGCTGGTCGTCGGCATCGGTGATATCACTACCAAACGCGTGCTCCCCGCGATCCTTGCCGAACCGCGCAGCCAGCTCGCCGGAATCGTCACCCGAACTCCCGCCAAGGCTGAGCGCTACGGAGTCTTCGCGTGGACCGATTTGGACGCCGCCCTGTCGCAGTCCGCGGCCGATGCCGTGTACGTCGCCACGCCGGTCTTCCTACACGCCCCGCAGACCATCGCGGCGCTGCGCGCAGGGAAGCACGTGCTCTGCGAAAAACCCATGGCACTCGGCTACGCTGAAGCCCTCTCGATGCAGCAGGCCGCCGGCGAGACCGGCCGCACGCTGGGCGTGGCCTACTACCGCCGCATGTACCCCAAGGTGGCCCGGGCGAAAGAACTGATGGAATCCGGCGCGATTGGCCGCCCGGTCTTCGCGGAAGCCACGTCCCACGACTGGTTCTACTCGGCCGATGGCTTCCGCGCCTGGCTGGTGGACCCGGCTGTCGCCGGCGGAGGCCCGCTATATGACGTCGCCTCTCACCGCATCGACCTGATGAATTACCTGTTCGGCCAACCCATGCGCGCCAGCGGCCAGATCTCCACGCTGGTCCAACCCATCCAGGTGGAAGACAATGCCACGGTGATGATCGAACATGCCACCGGCGTCCGCAGCCTGGTGGATGTGCGCTGGCATTCGCGCGTGCCCCGCGACGAATTCCGCATTCGCGGCACGGAAGGCGAGCTCGACCTCACCCCGCTGAACGGCCCTGAACTTCTCCATCCCGGCGGCGCCGAGCAGATCCCCGCGCACGCCAATCCGCACTATCCTTGCGTGGAGAATTTCGTGAGCGCCGTGCTGGACAAAACCGAGTTGCGCTCATCCGGCGCCACCGCTCTATTGACCGACTGGGTGATCCAAGAAACCGGGGACAGACGGAACGTTTTCCGGTTTTCCCCTACGCCCCCATCGTGACGTGCAGCACCCAGAACGACACGTACGCAATCACCGCCGCCGCCGGAATCGTCAGCGCCCACGCCCACACGATGTTTCTCGCGATGCCCCACCGCACCGCCTTCATGCGCTGAATGCTGCCTACCCCCGCGATGGCGCCCGCAATCGCGTGGGTGGTGGAAACCGGCAGCCCTAGGTGGGTGGCAAACAGCACCGCCGCCGCCGCGCCCGTCTCAGCGCAGAACCCGCTGCGGGGCTTGAGCCGCGTCAGCCTTCCGCCCACCGTGTGCACGATCCGCCACCCGCCGCTCAGCGTGCCCAGCGCGATGGCCGAATAGGCGAGCAACAGCACCCAGGTCGGAATCTCGAACACAGGCAGGTAGTGCGACGTGAACAGCACGCCCGTGATCAGCCCGGCGGTCTTCTGCGCGTCGTTGGAGCCGTGCGAGAGGCTGAACGCCGCCGCCGATAGCAACTGGAACTTGCGGAAATACTTGTCCATCTTCGACGGGCTGGATCCTCGAAAGAGCCAGTAGACCATCACCATCAGCACGTACGCCGAGATCATCCCGATCATCGGCGCCACCACGATGAACGTCAGCGTGAGCGGCCATTCGCCTCCGCGTCCGACTTTCAGCGCGTCCAGGCAGTGCGAAAATCCCCGCACCATCCCCACCCGCGCGATGGCCGCGCCGGCGTAGCCGCCGATCAGCGCGTGAGACGAGCTGGTGGGCAGTCCCAGCCACCACGTGATCAGGTCCCACGCGATGGCCCCCGCCAGGCCCGCCATGATGACGTAGGGCGTCACCAGCTTCAGGTCCACGAATCCCTGGCCTACCGTCCTGGCCACGGCCGTGCTGAAAATGAAGGCCGCGGCGAAATTGAAAAACGCCGCCCACAACACGGCTTGAAACGGCGTCAGGACGCGCGTGGCCACAATCGTCGCTATGGAATTCGCCGAGTCGTGAAACCCATTGATGTAATCGAACACCAGCGCGATCCCGATGATCAGAACGGCGAGCGTGAAGGTGGACATGACTAGCTGTTCTTGACGACTACGTTCTGGAGAACGTCGGCCACGTCTTCACAGCTATCGATGGTGTTCTCGAAGAACTCGTATACCTCTTTGAGTTTGATCAGGGTGATCGGGTCCTTCTCCTTGTTGAACAGGTCCGCCACCGCGCTCCGCCCGATGAGGTCGGCCTCGTTCTCCAGGCGGTTGATCTCGATGCAGTGCGCCATGATCGTGCCGTTCCGTTCCAGGGCCTCGAAGGCGCTCTTCAAAGCCCGGGCGCAACTGGCGACAATTTCCGCCATCGTCGCCATGGTGGCGGGAATCGGGTCGATATGATACGACACCAGCCGGTGCACGGTGTCCTCAATTCCATCCAGCACGTTGTCGAGCGCCGAAGAAATATTGTGGATGTCCTCGGGATCGATGGGCGTGATGAAGGTCTGGTTGAGGCGCGTGAAGATCTCGTGGATGATTTCGTCGCCCCGGTGCTCCAGGGAGAGGATCTCCGTGGCGCAGCCGGCCAGGCGCGAATTCCCGGCGCGGACTCCGTCGAGAAGCAGCCTGGATGCCTCCGAGATGATCTCCACTTGCTTCACAAAGAGTTGGTAGAAGTGCTCCTCGCGTGGAAGTAGTCTCATAAAACGGGCTTGGAAAAAGAGAACTCCATCTTAATCGGTGTGCACGTTGCGGGTCAATCCGTGTGTGGTTACAGTTCCGTTACAATCGGGAACAATTCCCGCCGCGGCGCGCCTTCCAGGTGCAGCAGCCGCGGATCGAGCAGCCGCCCCGTGTCCACGTTGCCCATGGCGGAAAGGATGTTTTCCTTGAGATGCGGATACTTGCGCTCGATCTCCGCGAACATGTCGCGCAGCGCGCGCCGCACCGTCCCGGTCTTTTGCGAGCACCCGCACGGCACCACCGGAACGCCCAGCGCCTCGGCATAAGCGCGCGTGATGTCTTCCGTCACGAACACCAGGGGGCGGATGAGCCGGTATTCGCGGTCGCGCGAGCTGGTGACCGGCGGCAGCGCGCTCAGCCTGCCCGTGAACATCATGTTACGCAGCAGCGCCTCGCAGAAATCGTCGGCGGTGTGGCCGAACGCGATCACGTTGGCTTTCAACCCGTGGGCCACCTCGTACACCGCGCGCCGCCGGTACCGGCTGCACAGGTCGCAGCCGTGCTCCGGCTGGTCGTCGAGCAGGCGCAGAGAAGGAGCGTCGCGGTAGTAGGTCCACGCCACGCCGCGTTGTTTCAGGTACTCGCCCAGCGGTTCGATGGGCCGCAGAAACTTGCCCTGTTCCACGGTGAAGGCGCACACCGAGAAATCGATCGGCGCGCGCTTCTGGAGCAGCAGCAGCGCCTCCAACAGGGTGGCCGAATCCTTCCCCCCGGAGAGCGCCACCGCCACCCGATCGCCGTCGCGAATCATCTTGAAGCGGTGTATGGCCTCGCCGACCTTGCGCAGCAGTGTTTTTTCCAGATCCACTGATTCGATTATAGTGGGGTGGAGAGTGCGCTCCTATTTGTTCCTCAACGCTTCGGGCCGGGCATGCCCGGCCCCTACACGGCACCCTTGTAGGGGCGAGGCATGCCTCGCCCTCGCGCCCTCGGCCAGGTATTGACCAGCCGTCATGCCCTCCTCCGCCCGCATCGCCGCCTTCGACATCCTCCGCCAGGTGGAAACCGGCGGCTACGCCTCCGATCTGCTGCTGACCCACACCGCCGCTCTCGATTCCCGCGACGCCGGCCTCGCCTCCGCCATCGTCTTCGGCGTGCTGCGATATCGCGCGCAGCTCGACTGCCTCATCGGGCGTTACTCCGGCCGCCGGCAAAAGCTCGACCCCGAAGTGAGCATCGCGCTGCGCATGGGCATCTATCAGCTTCGCTACCTGGAGCGCGTCCCGCCGCACGCCGCAGTGGCCGCCAGCGTGGAACTCGTCAAACGCGCGCGCAAGCGCTCCGCCGCGGGCTTCGTCAATGCCGTGCTGCGGAAGGTGGATCGCACTCCCGTCGAGTGGCCCGGCCGCGACGTGGAACTCTCTTGCCCTGCGTGGATGCTGGCTCGCTGGGAACGCCACTACGGGGCCGAGGCCGCCGCCGGAATCGCCCGCGCCGCTCTCGAGGAGCCGGAAAAGTACATGCGCGGCGGCCGCATCCAGGACATCGGCTCCCAATCCATCGTCCCGCTGCTCGGCCTCGCCCCCGGCCAGCGGTTCCTCGATCTCTGCGCCGCGCCCGGCAACAAGACCGCGCAGGCGCTCGAATCGGGCGTCCATGCCGTGGCCTGCGATCTCCATCCTCGCCGCCTCGCGCCCATGATCCGCCTCACCCCCAACCTGGTGGTCCTGGATGCTACCCAGCCGCTTCCCTTCGCGCGCCCATTCGACCGCATCCTCCTCGACGTTCCTTGCTCCGGCACCG
This sequence comes from Bryobacterales bacterium, assembly GCA_003170915.1. Taxonomy (GTDB): domain Bacteria; phylum Acidobacteriota; class Terriglobia; order Bryobacterales; family Bryobacteraceae; genus Fen-178. The sequence continues at coordinate 13,098 of PMYB01000051.1, forward strand.
GCACCCTCGGCCGCAACCCCGAAATCAAGTGGCGGCTCGCGCCCGCTCATCTCGACGATCTCCATCGCCGCCAGGCCGCGCTGCTGGCGAATGCGCGCACGGCCCTCGCGCCCGGCGGCCTGCTGGTGTATTCCACCTGTTCGCTCGAACCGGAAGAGAATGAAGCGGTGGTCGCCGCCGTGCCCCCGGAACTCATCGTCGAGACCATGCGCCGCATTCCCGGCCGCGATGCCGGGGACGGATTCTATGCCGCTGTGATAAAATCGGACCAGCCCGCAAATGATTGAAATCGTTCCGTCAATTCTGTCGGCGGACTTTGCCCGCCTGGCCGAGGACATCGCTCGTGTCGAGCGCGCTGGCGCCACGATCCTGCACTTGGACATCATGGACGGCCACTTCGTGCCCAATCTCACCATTGGGCCGCCGGTGGTCGCATCCGTCCGCAGAACCACGCGCCTGCACCTGGACGTCCACCTCATGATTGAAAACCCCGAGCGCTATGTCGAGGCCTTCGTCGAGGCGGGCGCCAATTCCGTTTCCGTGCATTTCGAAGCTTGCCGCCACCTGGATGGCACCCTGGGGCTGATCCGTAAGGCTGGCGCCATGGCGGGCGTGGTGCTCAACCCCGCGACACCGGTCTCGGTGCTCGAAGACGTTCTCGAGGTGGCGGATTACGTGCTCTTGATGAGCGTGAACCCCGGCTTCGGCGGGCAGAAGCTCATCCCCTACGTGCTCGACAAGGCGCGCAAGCTCGACAGGATGCGGCGTGAGAAGAAGTTAGCGCTGCCCATCGAAATCGATGGCGGCGTAAACCGGCAGAACCTTGCCGATGTGGTTCGCTCCGGGTGTGAGTGGATAGTCACAGGGTCGGCGATCTTTCACACTCCGGACCCCGAGGCTACCGTGCGGGAGATGCGCGAAATTGCCGCCGGCGCCACCGGGGTGAGAGTGTAGGGGATTGAAATATGGTTCGAAACGCCATTCGCTACGTCGCGTTGCTCGCCGCGCTGGGGGTTCTGCCGACTTCGTGCGGCATTAAGCGTCACAAGTACGACAACCCCATCACCAAGGACACCCAGCAACCCGACAAGGTTCTGTTCGACAAGGCCATCGCCGATGTCGAGCACAGCCGCTTCGAAGTCGCGCGGTTCACGCTGCAAACCCTCATCAACACCTACGACACCAGCGAGTACCTCGCCAAGGCCAAGCTCGCCATTGCCGATAGCTGGTTCCGCGAGGGCGGCGCCCACGGCCTCGCCCAGGCCGAAGCCGAGTACAAAGACTTCATCCTGTTCTACCCCGCCATGGAAGAAGCCGCCGAGGCCCAGGAGAAGGTCTGCGACATCCACTTCAAGCAGATGGAGAAATCCGACCGCGACCCCATGCACGCCTTGCGCGCCGAGGACGAATGCCGCCAGTTGCTGGTGCAGTTCCCCAACAGCAAGTTCGCCCCCGAGGCGCAACAGAAACTGCGCGACATCCAGGAAGTGCTGGCCGACTCCGAGTTCAGAACCGCCATCTTCTATCACACCAAGGGCAGTTTCCCCTCGGCCGCCAACCGGTTCCAGGGCATGGCCGACCAGTTCCCGCTCTACAGCCAGGCCGACGAAGCGCTGTGGCAGCTCGCCGATTCCTACCAGCATATGGGCGACCGCTTCGAGAACCAGCAGGTGGCGGCCTACACCAGGATCGTCAAGGACTATCCGCTGAGCGCGCACGCCGATGCCGCCCGGGCCAAGCTGAAGGAAATGAACCGGCCCGTGCCGGAAGCCGATCCCGTGGCTTACGCCCGCATGAAGTATGAGCTGGAGAACCACACCAAGACCAGCCTGTTGAGCCATTTCTTTGGGGCTTTCCGAACCAACCCCAACATGAACATGGCGGCCAAGTCGGGAAGCCCGCAGATGACCGGTCTGCGGCCCACCATCCCGGCCAGCGTCCCTCCCGTTGCCGCCGGTACCCAGGGCGTGAGCTCCGAGGTCTCCGTTTCCACCGTGGCCGACAGTTCCGCCATCGACAGGAATCCCGACGCGCGCGCCAACCCCCCTGCGCCGGGCGGCGCCGCGGGTGATACCGCCACCACCGTCAGCGCCACCCAGCCCGCGGCTGCTCCCCCGCCGCCGGTCCAGCAATCCACCGTGACGCGCACCGGCGTGGATATCAACACCGCGTCCTTAGCGGAATTGCAGAAGTTGCCTGGTGTCGGAAAGCTTCAGGCGCAGAGGATCGTTGCCATGCGGCCCTTCTTGTCCATCCAGGATCTGATCCGGGTGGGTCTTCCGCAGAAAACCATCAATCAACTCAAGCCCGCAACGCCTGCCCCGGCGAAAAAATGAGCCGCATTCTGCTGGTGGACGACAGCCCGTACGCCCAGCGCATGGGTGAGCGCATCCTCAGCGATGAGGGTTACGAAGTAGTCACCGTCAGCAACGCCGATTCCGCGCTGATCCGCCTGGAAGACGCCGATCCCGACGTGGTGCTGGCCGATGCCGTGATGCCTGGCCGCACCGGCTATGACATCTGCCAGTACCTCAAGATGAGCCCGCGCCACCGCCACGTGCGGGTGATCCTCACGTCCGGAGCCCAGGAGCCCATCGATGAGGCGCGGGCGCAACTGGTCCAGGCCGATGGCACGATCGAGAAACCGTTCGAGGCCAGCGCCTTGCTGGCGGCCGTGAAACCGCTGGCGGAAGCGGCGCAAGAGGACCGGCCCGGCAGTCAGGGCGGGGGCGCCCAGGCGGCCACCGATCGGGCGCCGGGGGCCGGGGAGGCCGCCCCGTTCGTCGCCGTGGTGGATGCCGAACAGGTGCGCGCGGCCGTGACCCTGGCACTCGACGCCGCCATGGGCGCCATGGTAGACGAGATCGCGCGCCGCGTGCTCGCGGCGCTCAGCGCCGGCAAGCCCCAGGCGCAACCCGCGCCGGAGCCCCCGCCGCCAGCCCCTCCCCAGCCTGCGCTTCCTCCTCCGCTCCCCTACACGCCACGTGGGATGGTGCGCCGCGTGACGCCGCTGCGCGTTCGCACCGGCTCCATCCTTGGATTAGACATCGACAATCTGGAACCGGAGGACCCCGATTCCCAGCCCCCGGAGTAGCCTATGCCCGACAACACCTTCGACGTCGTCTCCAAAATCGAAATGCCCGAAGTCCTCAATGCCATCCAGCAGGCGCTGAAGGAAATTCATCAGCGCTACGACCTCAAAGACTCGAAGTCCAACATCGAACTCAACGAGAAGGACAACAAGGTCGTCTTGTCCAGCCAGGACGAATTCAAGCTCAAGGCGGTGGTGGACCTTCTCGAATCCAAGCTGGTCCGGCGCAAGGTGCCGCTCAAGGGATTGACCTACGGAGAGATCATTCCCGCCGCCGGCTCATCCGTACGTCGGGAAATCTCGTTGCAGCAGGGCATCCCCATCGAAAAAGCGCGCGAGATCGTGAAGAAGATCAAGGACAGCAAGCTCCGCGTGCAAGCCTCCATCCAGGGCGATTTCGTGCGCGTCGCCAGCCGCGACCGCGACACCCTCCAGCAGGTCATCAAGCTGCTGCGCGAAACCGATTTCGGCATCGACACGCAGTTCACCAACTACCGCACCAACTGAAGGAGCATCCGTGACTGCACCCTCGACTCCCCTTCGGCCCAAAGTTTCGGGCGCCTTACGGGGCGTGGTAATCCTGCTGGTCCTGTCCGTTTCCATTAATTACGTCGATCGCGGGAATCTCTCGATTGCGGCGCCGCTGCTCAAGGATGAACTGGGGATTTCGGCGTCGCAACTGGGAATCCTGCTTTCCTCTTTCTTCTGGACCTACGCCGCGTTCCAGATCCTCTCCGGCTGGCTGGTGGATCGCTTTGACGTCAACTGGGTCCTCGCGGCGGGGTTTTTCGTCTGGTCGGTGGCGACGGCCACAACCGGCTTGATCCACGGATTCGCGATGCTGCTCGTCCTGCGGTTGCTGCTCGGGATCGGGGAGTCGGTGGTTTACCCGTGTTATTCGAAGATCCTGGCCGCGCATTTCCACGAGCATCAGCGCGGACTGGCGAATGCGTTGATCGACGCCGGCACGAAAGTCGGACCGGCGCTGGGCACGCTGGTGGGCGGCATCTTCATGGCGCGCTATGGCTGGCGGCCGTTCTTCATCGCCCTGGGACTGGGCAGCCTGTTCTGGCTGCCGGGCTGGCTGAAATGGATGCCGCGCGGGCCAGGCCTCGCCGCCGGCCACCCCGGCGGAATTCCGAGTATTCCCGATATCCTGCGCCACCGTTCGGCCTGGGCTACCTTCTTTGGACTCTTCTGCGCGAATTATTTCTGGTATTTCCTGCTCACCTGGCTGCCCTTTTATCTCGTTCGGGAGCGGCACTTTTCCATGAACCGGATGGCCACCATTGGCTCGGTCGCATACTTCGCGACCGCCTCCGCCACGACTATGGCCGGATGGCTGTCCGATCGCGCCATCGCGGCCGGCGCCACACCCACGCGCGTCCGCAAGACCTGCACCGGAGCGGGGTTGGGCGGAGCCACAATCATTCTGGCGGTCGCATGGGTTTCCAATCCCGTGGCAGCCATGGTCTTCCTGATGCTTGGTTGCATGTCGTATGGCGTATACTCATCCAGCCATTGGGCCATCACGCAGACCATCGCTGGGCCCCGCGCCGCGGGCAGATGGTCTGGTTTGCAGAACTTCGTGGGGAACCTGGCCGGGGTGGCTGCGCCCGCCATCACCGGATTCGTCGTGGACAAAACCGGCCAGTTCTTTTGGGCCTTCGCCGTTTCCGCCGGTGTCGCGCTGATTGGCTCTACCGTGTACCTGTTCCTCCTTGGGCCGGTCGAGCCGGTGGTCTGGCGCGCCCGGAGGGGGTAGCGCCGGCGGTCTGTGCCGCCGATGGGTTTGTCCTGGGACTGGATTCAGGTCCCCGTTTGTGCCATGCTGAACGGTTCGTATGGACATTATCACCGGCAACGTCGGATGGATCGAAGTGATCTGCGGGCCCATGTTCTCGGGCAAGAGCGAAGAGCTGATCAGACGCCTGCGCAGGGCCATGATCGCGCGCAAACGGGTCGAGGTGTTCAAGCCGTCGATCGACACCCGCTATTCGGATGATGAGATCGTCTCGCACGGCGATCTCCGCATGCACTCCCAGGTGGTCGGCTCGGCCAGCGACATCACCGAGCGCATCGACTGGCGCTCCGAAGTGGTGGGCATCGACGAAGCTAATTTCATGGGGCCGCAACTGGTGGACGTGGCGCAGCGCCTGGCCGATAGCGGCAAGCAGGTGATCATAGCCGGCCTCGACACCGACTACCTCGGCAGGCCCTTCCCGCCCATCCCCGACCTGCTGGCGCTTTCCGAATCGATCACCAAGACGCTGGCCATTTGCGTGCGCTGCGGCAACCCCGCCAAGCACACCCAGCGGCTGCGCGGTTCCGACGAGCTGATTGTGGTGGGCGCGTCCGACATGTACGAGGCCCGCTGCCGCCGCTGCTTCGAGCCCGGCATCCCCAAGCAGACCGAGATGGATTTCGTGAAGGCCAAAGTGCGAAGCGCGGAATCGGGTCCCAAGGGAGCGGCATAGAAGGGTGGCAAGCTAAAGCATGCCCCACCTACCAGGCGTCCCGCTTCTTCTGTAGCGACCACAGGTAATCGGCGACCCGGTTGATGTCTTCCGACGGCTTCCCACGGCGTGGCTGAAGTCCAAAACTCAATTCACACGGAACCACTCGGACCACTCGACCGATCGGGGGTATCAGTTCGAGTTCTCCTGCAACCGCTGCGGGAACGGATTCATGTCCGAATTCCGGCTTCGACCGTCTGCATAGTCGGCAATCGCCAATGCGGTACTGGTACGTACGGACCAGAGCGCTGGCCTATGACAGAACTGTCTATTGGGATGAAAATGGTCTACTTTAGTACATAACGCTTGTTTTGTCCATTGACATAAGACTCAAAGGACCTCATACTCAGGCAATCACTGGGTAAAAACCCACTCTATTTGAAGAAAGGAAAACCACTTTGAGAGCTACGAAAATCAATTTAGTCGTAATCGTCATGCTGGCGCTATGCCTGGCCGCAGTACCGGCAAGCGCTACTAGCATCTCGGTTTTTGTCGGATATGCGGACAACCTCCGCCCTAGCGGGTTCTTCCCCACTCCGTGGTTGGGAGACCCCAACGTAGTGAGCGAAACCCCCACCGGCCAATCGCTCGATGCGGGCGCCATCCGTATCGACAACACCTCGGGCGCCTCCGTGACGATCAGCGGCATGACCGCCACATTCAATCTTGGTACACAGGTTTTTAACTTTTGGGTGCCGCTAGTGATTCCCAACGGCGACATAGGCATCTTCACGCAGACCGGGTCTTACAACTTCGACACCAGCGATTTTGGCTACTTCGGTGGCGGACCCGTAAACGTAGACGGCACGCACCCGTTGGGGGGCTGCACCAATCCGCAGACTCCCACGGAAGTGGCCGGTTGCGCCAGCTATCGCCCGGTCGTATCGTTCTCCACGGATGGCGGAGCAACGACGCTCAGCTTCACCGATTCCGGCCACATCCTGGATACATTCGGTTACGACCTGATCAACCTCCCCCCTCCGAGCGGTGACGGGAACGAGTCTATCAATTGGAATCTCATCGGGTCCGGTTCCAGTCGCTCGGGAAGTGTTCCGGAGCCGGGCACGTGGTTCCTGATGGCTCCGTTTGTCACCGGAGCGTTGCTCCTGCGCAAGCGCCTCGTGAGATCCTAGTTCGCGGTCCGAATCCTCTAAGCCTCTTTACCCCGCGCCCTCCTCGGAGTGGCGCGGGGCAAGGAGTACTTCAAATCGACGGATCACGCACCGAGCCGAGTTTTGCGCACGCAGGCGCTCCACGGTTACCAGGCGTCGCGCTTCTTCTGTAGCGACCACAGGTAGTCGGCGACCCGGTTGATGTCTTCCTCGCTGAGGACGTTCTTCCACGACGGCATGTACAGCGGCGGCGCCGGTTTTTTCGAGTTTTCTACCGGCGGTGCCTTGCCGTTTTGGATGATCTTGATCACCTCTTGCTTGGTGTAGTCGTCCGACGCGTGCAGCAACGAGGGCACTTCGCCGCCCTGGCTGTTGGGGTTGGGCACCCCGCCTTGCAGTTGGATGCCGTGACAGCCCACGCACCCAAACCGCGCGAAGTTCTGCTTGCCGGCTTCGATGGCCGCTTCCTGGGCGGTCAGCGGCTTGGCGCGCCCGGCGAGAATCGACCGGGCGTCTTCCGCCGTGGCCGACGCCATGAAGGTGACGATCGCTTTTCGGGCATTGGTTTCCAGGTCGTATTCCGGCATGCTGCTCCCCGGATACACCAACTGCGGATTCACCAGTTGCTCGTCCAGCCACCCGCTGGAGTGCTGTTTGGTCACCCCCAGCAGGTCCGACCCGCTCTTCGACCCCACGCCGCCGATGGTATGGCAGGCGATGCAATTCTTTTCCACGAACAACTGGCGGCCATAGCCGGCGCTGGGAATCAACCGCACGCTCGAGTAGTACGTTCCCATCTGCTCGCTGGTGAGCGAAAGCATGTAGAACGTGAGCGCCCGCGCTTGCTCCTTCGTGAAATGAAAATTCGGCATCGGCGAACTCTTGGATACCGCGTTGGGGTCGAGGAAGTGCCGCGCCAGCCATTCCGGGAAGCGGCGGACCGCGCCCTCCTCGGTCAAGTCCGGACCGATGCTGCCGCCCACGCCGTTCAGCTTGTGACAGCCGCGGCACCCTTGCGTTTCAAACAGGCGCCGGCCCTCTGCCAGCTCGGGCACGCCGGGGACTTCGCCCTCCTTGTGGCAGCGCCCGCAGGAGGCGCGAATGTACTCCCTCGGCAGCAGCGGCTCTTGCCAGAACTCAACTTTTCCATGCGCGTTCTGCTGATCGGTGGCCAGGCCTTGCCCGCCGTGACAGACCGTGCAGCCGAACCTGGCGGGTAGGTGCGGCGCCAGGTTCGCGTGGAAAGTAAACGGCTGTGGGGCGTTCCTCATGGTGGGGTCTTCCACTCCCAGGTGGCACGTGGTGCAGCGATCCACCCGCTGCAACCCCGGCAGCAAGACCTGGCGGATATCCAATGGGGTGGTCAGCATGGCGTTCTTGGTCAAGGCGTTCGGTTCTCCCACCGCCTCCAGGCGGTGGAACTCCCGCTGGTACGTTTTCCACGCGGGCGCACTGGCCTGCCAGACGACCGCCAGCATGAGGGCCAGCGCGATGAGGCTCAGCGCGAAGAAGAGCTGCGGCATTCTCCGTTCCATTTACTCGGCCCCCGAAATGTGTACCCATGGCGGCACCAGCGCCCAGCCCGGGCCGCGAAAGAGAGTTCCGATGATAATGAGTACTACGTTGACAATCGCGAACGCCGCGAATGCTCGTATGGCCCACTTCCGGTCGGCCGGCCGGCGGCTGGGGTTGGGATCCAGATAAGGAATGGCGACCAGGGCGAGCACGGCCAGGGCCGGCACCACCACGCCGCCCAGCAGCGCGGAGTGGCTGACCAGTTCCTGTAGCCCCAGGAAATACCACGGCGCCTTGGCCGGGTTCGGCGTCTTCACCGGATTGGCCATCTCTTCCAGCGGCGCGTTCCAGAACAACGAAACAGCCATTACCGAAATGACCGTCGCCACCAGTGCGATGGCCTCGCGGAAGAAAGCGTACGGATAGGAGAAGACCGTGTCTTCCTCCTCCTCCGCACTCACGGTTTCGAAGATCGGCTTGCCCGTCACCACCTCCATGAGCCCATAAGTCTTGTCTTTGGACGCCGGGACTACCCTGAACGCGGGTTCCGCCGGTGCGCCGATAGTTACCACTTTTGCGGCGGATTCCGCCTTGAGTTTCCAGACCGGCCGCGAAAGTCCCCCGTCCTTGCGGACCCTCCAGAAGTGCACCATGGTCAGCAGGATCATCACCGATGGCAGCACCGCCACGTGCAGCACATAGAAACGCAGCAGCGCCGACTCGCCGACCGAATGGCCTCCCAGCAGCAGTTCCCGGATGCGCCCGCCCACTAACGGAGCGTAGCTGCCGATGTTCGTCCCCACCGTGATGGCCCAGAACGCCAGTTGGTCCCACGGCAGCAGATAGCCCGTGAAGGAAAGCCCCAGCGTCAGCAGGAACAGGAAGACGCCGATCACCCAGTTGAACTGGCGCGGCCGCTTATACGAGCCGGTGTAAAACACCCGGCACATGTGCAGGAAGACGCAAATCACCATTCCGTGGGCCGCCCAGCGGTGCATGTTGCGCAGGAAAGTTCCCAGGTAAACCACGTATTCGAGATCCTTCATGTCCTGGTACGCCTGCGGGGGGTGGGGCCGGTAGTAGAACATGAGGGCCACCCCGGTGGTCACCAGGATCAGGAAGAGATAGAACGTGATGAAGCCCAGGTAAAACGTGTGCTTGACCTTCAGGTTTTCTTTCTTTACCTTGGCCGGATGGATGTGCAGCCACACGTTGAGAAAGACCAGCTCGGATTTCCCCTTGTCCGTGGACAGCGGGTCGCGCCGGAAGATCGATTGCCATGCGTCTCGTATCGGATTCATGGTCACACCATAAGGCGGTAAGCGGCGGGCACCACGCGGTCCTTATCCACGCTCAGTTGTCCATCCCGCGCCAGCGTCACTTCAAACCATTCCAGCGGGCGTGGCGCCGGGCCGTGCTCCACTTTGCCATCCGCGCCAAAGACGCTGCCGTGGCAGGGACAATGGAAGCGCCCGTCGGTCTGGAAGTACCCCACCGTGCAGCCCAGGTGCGTGCACACGGCGCTGGCGATCGCGAACCCCTTCTCCCGGTCGCGGAACACGAAGATCTTCTCTTCCGCCAGAAACGTGGGAGGACCGAAGGAAAAATCCGCCGCGTTGCCGATCTTGAACATCTGCGGCGGCTCATAAAACACGCTCGGCGTCAGAAACCGGACCACCGCTGCCAGGCTCACCGCGACCCCCGCACACAAAGCCGCGATCCCCGCCGTTCCCCAGTTCAAAAAGGTTCGTCGATTCATTCGAATACCTCCCGCTCCTGCTGCTCCAGCGATTCCATGGTGATGGCGGCGGTCGGGCACCTCTGGGCGCAGAGCGCGCAGCGGATGCACTTTTCTTCGTCCTTGACGATGGCGCTGGCCGCTGCCGGCGACTTGGCTACCAGCAGGTCGAACCGCTCGTCCCCCTGAATCTGCGCTAAGCCGACCAGGCGAAGGCAGTGCTCCGGACAGATGTCCACGCAGCCGTTGCACAGGATGCACTTCGAGCCGTCGAAAATGGTGTTGACCTGGCATTTCAGGCAGCGCAGTCCCTCAGCGCGCCCCTGGGCCTCGTCAAACCCCAGTTCCACCTCGGCGATCCCGATGCGCCGGTTGGCCGGCAGCACCGGCATGGTTTGGCGCGGCGTGCTCAGGAATCCGCGCGGCATCTCCCAGTTGTTGAAAATGCGGAACCGGCTCAGGACCGTCTTCCTGGTTTTGCCGGTCAGATAGACGTGGATCGACCGCGCGGCCCGGTGCCCGTTAGCCACCGCCTCCACCAGGATTCGCGGTCCGAACGCCACATCGCCGCCCGCGAAAACGCCGGGCGCCGTGGTCATCAGGTCCTCGTCGATTTTCAGTATCCCGCGCGGAGTCACCTCGATGCCTTCCTCGCCGCTCAGGAAGGAGAGGTCCGCCTGCTGCCCTATAGCGAGCACCACGCTGTCGCACGGAATCACCTTTTCCTCGTCGCTGAAGGCTGGGTTGAATCGCCCGTTTTCGTCAAACACCGCCACGCAGCGGCGCACCTTCAGCCCGGTGGCGGCCCCGTTACTACCGACGATCTCCTTCGGCCCCCATCCGTTGTCCACGTCGATGCCTTCGTGTTCGGCCTCGTGCACCTCGCCTTTCCACGCGGGCATCTGCTCGCGGGATTCCAGACTGACCAGCGACACCTGCTCGGCGCCGGAGCGCAACGCCATGCGCGCCGCATCCAGAGCGGGCTGGAGGCTTTCCGCGCCGCCGCCTTCCCAGTCCGACGACTCCTGTACCAATCGCACCGCCGCGCGGGCCACGTCGACGGCCACGTTGCCGCCACCCACCACCACCACTCGTTTGCCCAACTCGATTTCGTAGCCCAGGTTGACGTTGATCAGAAAATCGATGCCGTTGTATACGCCCGCCAGGTGGGCGCCCGGAATGTTCAGCTCCCGCCCTTTGTTGAGCCCGGTGGCCAGCAGCACGGCGTCGAATTTCGTGCGCAACTCGGAGAGTGCGATGTCGCGTCCCAGCGTCACGCGCGTGTGCAGCGTCACCCCCAAGTCCAGGATCTGCGTCACCTCCATCATGATGATTTCCCGCGGAAGCCGGAAGTTCGGGATGCCCAGGTAGAGCATCCCGCCCGGCACTGGCGCCGACTCGTAAACTTCGACCGAGTACCCCAGCAGCGCCAGGTCGTGAGCGCAAGTCAGACCACACACACCCGCTCCCACAATGGCAATCCGCTTCCCGCGCTTCGCCGGCGGCGGCAGGTTCTTGCGCGCGGGGTCGTGCCCCGTCCCCAGGTTGTGGCGCTCGGTGGCCCAGCGCTTGAGCGCACAGATGGCGATCGGCTCGTCGATCTTGCCGCGCCGGCAGGCGTCCTCGCAAGGGTGCGCGCAGATCCTGCCCAGCGTGTATGCGAACGGGTTCGGCGCCCGCGCCAGCAGGTATGCTTCCTCGTCCCTGGAGATCCCGATGGCCTGCACGTACCGCCCGCATTCGGTGTGAATCGGGCAGGCGGTGCGGCAGGGGATGTTCCGGTCGAAGTATTCCTGGTCCGGCACCGTGACGCGATAGCGCATGGCGGTCCCTTACTGCTTCTTCAGCTTCTCGATTTCCTCATCGCTCAGGGCCGGGAAGAAGGCCTTCGGGTCCTTGTCCTTCCGCGTGGTCTGGTCGTAAACCAGGAAGTCGAAAATCTGTTTGCCCTGGTTGTCGCCGATGCCCGAGTTGGGCTTGTGCATCATGCGTTTGACGTAGCGCTCCCACTCGTCCCGCTTCATCATAGTGTTGATGGGCCGCGCGATGGTATGGCACTTGGAACACTTGCTCGAGAACACCTTGTAGGCCGCCTGCGTGGGCGCGGGATAGCCGGAAACATCGATCTTGTCCGGTCCCTTGTCCTGCGGAAGCACTATGTTGCTAGTCTGCGCCAGCAATCCCAGGGGCATCAGCATCATTATTCGAATTAGTATTTTCATGTCGGTATTTCCTTGGCTACCACATTACTCGCAAATCCAGCTTGAATAGCTTGTCGGTCGTCAGCGAACCCGAAACCGGGTCCGTATCGCGCTCGTGGTTGTAGGTGGCGCGGATCACCACGTTGCCCAACTCCGTCAGCGCCTTTTCGCTGCCCAGGCTCCAGGCCTCGGTGTGGACCGCCGGCCCGCCGGCGATGGCCTGGTTCAACCGGTCGTACCGGCCCATCACCGCGAACCCGCGCTGGATGTAGTAGTCTAACTCCCCGCGATAGCCGTTGGCTGTGAAGTTGGTGGTCGGGCTGCCGGCCTCGTACTTCCAGTCGTCCCGGCTCCGCAGGTACCCGCCGAGTACGTCGAGTTTGTCGAAGAACAGGTAGTTGCCGAAGATTCCGTAACGGCGGACGGTGGGCCGGTACGTGAACTCATCCGCGGCCCCCTGATTCTGCACCTGGTCCTTGCTCCCGTAATAGGTCATGAAGGTGACGCCGCCGTCGGGGCCGAACCAGTAGTCGGCATCGAGCCAGACGTCCTTCGAGTTCTTGGTGGAGTTGAAGAGGATCTCACTCCCGTCCGCGTTCAGCCCGTTGGTGACCTTCGCGGAGACCGCGAAGATCTGCTTGAAGTAGTTGGAAGCCCACGTGTACCCCACGTTCACGCCCACTGGATGCTGGTCGAGGCTGAAGTTGAGATCGTTGACGTAGGTGAGAACCGGGGACGGATCGGGGAAGAGGTTGTAGAACATGGCCGCCCGCGTGCCCTCACCTTCCTGCATGTGCATCTCGCCCGCCTTGGCGAAGAAACTGCTGTTGGCGCGGCCCGCGGTGTAGCCCACCACCGCTTGTTCCAGGTCGCTCGAACCGCCCTGGTAAAGCTCGTACTGCGCGAAGTAGGAAAAGTTGCTTTGGGGCAGAGATCCCGCCACGAACAGCGCCGCCTCATCCAGGTTGAAGCTGGAGCTGGAACTGGGGCTATCGCCGCCCGTTTTGTCTACCGTGAAACTGCCCTGCGTCACCAGCGCCAGCGAGTTCGTGATGCTGAACTTGATATTCTTGTCCAGTTCCGAGATTTTGGGCGCGGGCTTGCTGCCATCCATTTCATCCGGCGGCAGCCGATACCCGAGCCGCTTGAACATGTAGCCGGTCTTGTTCAGCGCCGGGGGAATCGTATGGCAACTGTAGCACTTGAGATTGTACTTTCGGGCGAACGCAGGCACGGCCTGCGCAGGCTGAGACAAGATCATGTAGCAGAGTGCCGCCAGGACCGGCATCGCAGCCGAGATCCAGGACTTTTTTCGCGGTAGCGCCATGGCGTCCGAGAGAGCACGCCACCATCCGAATAGTTTTCCATTTGAACTGAATGAGTTGCGAGTGGACCGGACCTCGATCTGGGGAGCGGATTCCACAAGATACCGTCTTTACCTGTGGAATTTATTCCCCAATCGGCGGGTCCTTTTCCCAACCTCACATCGGCGGCTTGACGTTGCCGTATTCGTAACGAGTTGAGATGCGACTCTTGCCCCCGTTCATGTCGATGTCCGAACGCAGCGGCAGCCCCTTCGCCTTCGAAATCCAGGTCTTAGAATCTGACGTAGCCCTGGGTGACACCTCGTGCACACTGTATACCGCGGTCATTTCACCGTTTACCGGCTCATCGTTCAGATAACGGCACGTCGTCTTGTTAGTCTGCCGGTTCTTTTCCGCAATCTGCTTCATCTCTTCCGTCGTCGATCCGGCACTCCATTTGCCATCGTACTTTGCGTATATTAAGCCGCCAGCGTAGATCGACTCTACGGTTTGGGGTTTGCCGGTTATCTCCATAGTGACGTAGGCGTGAGTGGGCGTGTCTAAGACCTTGGTCATGGCGTCCAAGACCAATTTGCAGTCGTCTTGGGCCGCCAGAGGCCCCGCGCCAATCAGCAGATGTCCGAATGCGCAGCCAACCATGATGTAGAGCAGTCTTTTTCGTGTCGTTTTCATGAACTTGGGTCCTCGCATCGATTGTACGCGCTATTGTGTCCTTTCGGCTGCCCCCCGGCCCCTTCATCGCCCACGGACGTGACCGGCGTCACGGGAGTGATCCGCTGCCACCGGTTCGTGGTATCCTAGAACTGGGATGAAGACCTGATGTGCGGATCGGCTCACGGCGAACGGCCCTTTATGTCTTGCACTGTTTTCAAAAGAAATCGCGTAAGGGCATTCAGACACCGAAACCGGATGTGGAACTCGTTTCACAGCGCTTGAGACTGGCCAGACAGGACCATGAGGATCGATATGGCAAAACCAAGCGTGGAACTTAGTGGAAGAGTCGTGCGAAGTTCGGGGAACGTATTCGCCGGCCTCGGCTTTGCGAACGCCGGCGAACGGCAGACGAAGGTTCGTCTGGCCATAGCAATCAATGATGTCCTCGAGCGGCGCGGGTTATCGCAGGGAAAGGCAGCGGAGCTGCTGGGAATCAACCAGCCCAAAGTCTCGGCTCTCTCAAAATATCGCCTGGAGGGCTTCTCCGTGGAACGCTTGATGCGGTTCCTTACGTTGCTCAACCAGGACGTTGAGATTATCATCCGCAATAGGATTCGGACTCGTCGCCCGGGGCGGGTTTTTGTCACTGCTGCCTGAAAGGTCCTAGCAGCGACTTCGGCCTTGCCGGATTTCTGTCGTGACACGCCGTTCACATCTCAACCCATAGACACCGCCTGTGGTGCTACCCGACGGATTGCCAGCATGGATCCGGACTTTACACGGAACGCTTCATGTTCGGGCCGGAAGTGGCTGGCCGGGCGTGAAGGTATAATTGAAGCATGTCCCCTGATCGCGACCGCCTCCAATCGCTCGTGGATGCCCTTCCGGACACCGAAGTGCAGGTGGCCATTTCTTTCCTTGCGGAACTGGGTGAGCAGGAAATCATCGATGCCGAGACCGCCGCCAAGCTGGATCTGGCGCGCGCGGAACCGGGCGACGATGTTCCGCTGGAGGAAGTCCGGCGTCGGCTCGGGCTGTGATCCGCCGCGTGGTTTTCCGCCCTGCCGCGGTGCGCGATCTGGCGCGTCTGGATCGCGTCGTCCAGGCACGGATCGATGCGGCCCTGGTACGTTTCGCCGTGACTGGCCACGGCGATGTGAAGTCCCTCAAAGACCGTCCTGGTGAGCCGCGCCTGCGAGTCGGCAAGTGGCGGGTCTTTTTCTGCCTCGAACCACCTGATTTCATCCGCGTCCTCGGTATCGACACCCGGGGTGAATCTTACTGATCCCCAACCACGCCGGATGACCTCGTCCGATGGCGTTGTGGGAAAGCACGGTCGCTCTCAGGCACGCATTCCGATTCGGTGCCTATGCCTCCTTCTCCCGCTTCAGGAGCGCGTAGAACGTTTTCCGGTCCACGCCTGCTTCCCGCGCCGCGGCGCTGACGTTGCCTTCACAGCGGGCCAGCAGAGCCTGGGCGTAGGAGCGCTCGAAGCTTTCCAGGTACCGCTCCCGGGCTTCCTTCCAGGGCAGGCTGGCCAGGTTGGTCGCCGCCTCGGCCACAGGAAAATCTTCGGCCAGGTCTTCCGGTTCCAGCGTGCCGCCCGGGTGCAGCGCCGTCAGCTTCTCCATTACGTTCCTGAGGTGACGGACATTTCCGGGCCAGGTCTGCCGCAGAAGCGCCTCATAGAATCGCGGAGCGGCCGCCAGACTCTTGCCGTAGCGTCGCGAGAACCGCTCCAGGAAAAACCGCGCCAGGTGGGGAATGTCTTCCGGCCTTTCGCGCAGCGGCGGCAGCTTCACTGTGACCACGCCCAGCCGGTAGTACAGTTCCTCGCGAAACGTACCGGCTTTGATCTTGGCCGGCAGGTCCTGGTTGGTGGCGCACAAAATCCGGCAATCCACGCGCACCGGCTCCAAACCGCCCAACCGCCGCAACTCGCGTTCCTCAACGAAGCGGAACAGGCGCGATTGCAGCTCCACTCCGAGATCCCCGATTTCGTCCAGGAACAGGGTGCCGCCATCGGCCGACTCGATGAGTCCTTTCTTCAGACGGTCCGCGCCGGTGAACGCGCCGCGCTCGTAGCCGAACAATTCGCTCTCGATGAGGGACCCCGGCATGGCGTTGCACTCCACCGGCACGAACGGGCCGCCCTTTCGCCGGCTCTGGCTGTGGATGTAGCGCG
This sequence comes from Bryobacterales bacterium, assembly GCA_003170915.1. Taxonomy (GTDB): domain Bacteria; phylum Acidobacteriota; class Terriglobia; order Bryobacterales; family Bryobacteraceae; genus Fen-178. The sequence continues at coordinate 29,435 of PMYB01000051.1, forward strand.
CCATCACCTCCTTGCCCGTGCCGCTTTCTCCCAGAATCATGACGGTGGCGTCGGTGGCCGCCGCCCGCCTGCCCTTCTCGGTCTGCTCCAGCATGACGGCGTTGCGGCTCTGCGGGGCGTCGGTTTCCCCCAGCGCTTCCAGCCTGCCCTTTAGCCTCTCGACCTCGTGCTCTAGTGTGGCGTGCGCCAGGGCCCGCTTCACCACCAGCAGCAGGTCCTCCCGCTCGAACGGTTTTTGAAGATAATCGAATGCGCCGTTGCGGATGGCCAGCACGGCGCCTTCCACCGACCCGAAGGCGGTGAGAAAAACGATGGGCAGGCCGGGGTGCGCTTCGTGCAGCCGGGCGAACACTTCCTCGCCCGACATCCCCGGCATCCGCAAATCCAGCAACACCAGGTCCGGGGGGTTGGCGAGCGCCTGCGCCAAGCCCTTGGCCGGGTCCGAAAAAGCGCTCACGGCGGTCTCCGCGGACTTCAGTATCCGCTGGATGTTCTCACCCATGGCGGCTTCGTCGTCGATTACGAAAATGCGGCTCACGAGGAAGCTCCTCCTGCAAACCAGTGGTACGGCTGGCCCCGGGTAAAGCGAGCCGGAGGCATCTCGACGACAAAACTGGCGCCGCCGCCGTCTCTGGTCTCGTAGCGCAGACGCCCGTCATACATATCGAGCAGGCTGGCCGCCAGGAACAGCCCCAGCCCCAGGTGTTCCCGCCCGCGGCTCTCGGAGACAAACGGCTCGAACAGGCGTGGCCGGATGTTGGCCGGAACGCCGGGCCCGTTGTCTTCGATCTTGGCGACCACCATGGATCCCGCTGTACGGTACGGTTCGAGCCGCATCCAGACCACGCCCTCCTGGCGGCCCTGGAGCGCCTCGAGAGCGTTGACCAGCAACCCGCGGATCACCTCGCTCACCACGTGTTCCGGCACGTTTACACGCGGGACCTCGGCTAGTTCCTCGACCATGCGGACACCCTGGCTTTCCGCGGAAGGCCGCACCGCGGCCAGCGCGCCCTGCAAAGTCTCCGCCGGGTCCGACGCCGTGAAAACCTCCCCTCCGCGTTCGCGCCGCAGCGCCTGGAGCAGTGTGCGCGCGATGTTTCCCATATAGCGCGTCTCTTTCAACATTTGCTGGAGGTCCCCGCACAGCGCGGCGTCTTCCTTGCGCTCTTCCAGCAGCACCTCGATGCGGCTGGTCACGATAGCCAGCGGATTGTTGAACTCGTGCATGAATCCGGCCGTGAACTGGCCCAGCAGTGTGAGTTGATGCGAGAGCCGCGCCTGCCGGTCGGCAGCCGACAGTTCCTCGCGCAACCGCGCCGTGCGGTACCGGACCGTCTCCAGTTGCAGCTTCAGCCGCTCCACCTCTTCGGTGGCCTGCTTCACCTGAAGAAGCCATTGGTTCTGGCGGCGCCGGAAGTAGAGCAACGCCGGGGGAAACGCCAGCGCCAGGGCGGCAGCCACAATCAGGATGGTGGTCAGGATCATACGGCCCGCCGCATTCTAGCACGTCACCCCGCGCGCCAAGTCCTTGACCCTTCGCAACGCCGGGAACAGCCGCGCCCAGAGGGCCACCACCGCGATGGTCCCCACCCCGCCGAGCACCACCGCCGGGACCGCCCCGAACCATTGCGCGGTGATCCCCGATTCGAACTGGCCCACCTCGTTCGAGGCGCCCACGAACACCATGTTTACGGCGCTCACCCGGCCGCGCATTTCGTCCGGCGTGGCGAGCTGAATCATGGTCTGGCGCACGATGACGCTCACCATGTCGCACGCCCCGGCCAGCGCCAGCGCCGCCAGCGAGAGCGCCAGGTTGCGCGAAAGTCCAAACACCACCGTGAAGAGCCCGAAGCCGAAGACGCACCACAGCATGGCGACTCCCGCGTGCCGTGTCAAGGGCCTGTGGGCCACCACGATGGCCATGGCCACCGCGCCCACGCCGGGCGCGCTGCGCAGAATACCCAGTCCCGGCGCGCCCACTTTCAGGATTTCCCGCGCGTACACCGGCAACAGCGCCACCGCGCCGCCCAGCAGCACGGCGAAAAGGTCCAGCGAGATCGCGCCCAGGATCAGTTGGTTACGCCAGATGTACCGGAACCCTTCCAGCACCATGCCCAAAGAGGCTGCCCGCGGGCGTTCCACGGCCCGCACCCGGATGGCCGACACGAGCCCCAACGCCGCGAGATACGCGATGGCCGCGGACGCGTAGACCGGAACGGGACTCCCGCTCAATCCGTACAGCACTCCGCCCGCCATCGGCCCGGCGATGGTGGCGGCCTGGAAAATGGAAGAACTCCAGGCCACCGCGTTGGGGAAATCTTCCCCGGGCACCAGCAGCGGCAGGAACGCCTGGCCCGCCGGCCCGTTGAACGCCCGTACGGCGCCATTCAGCAGGAGCACCGCATAAATCGGATAGACCGAAGCCAGGCCGTGCACCGTGAGCGCCAGCAGCAGCAGGGAGCAGAGGGAAAACGCGCCGAGGCAAGTCTGCAAAATGCGCAGCCGCGGGATGCGGTCCGCGGTCTGCCCCGCCGCCAGGAACAGGAAGATGCCCGGCAGAAACTGCGCCAGCCCCACCAGCCCGAGATCCAGCGGCCGATGCGTCAGCCCGTACACCTGCCAGGCCACCGCCACCGCCTGCATCTCCGAGGCGAGCGGCGTCAGGAACCGGGCGGCCATATAGTAGCGGTAGTTGGGATGGCGAAAAGCGGCGCGGGCCTGGTGCATGCTGGCTTAGTGCCAGTGTCCCACAGGTGGCCGCCCTGCTAACGGCTCAGAACACCAGACCGACGCGGGCGATAACCGTGCGCGGCTGCAGGAAATGCGTCCCGCTGAACGTCGACAGGAAGTTGTACAGGGCCACTTTGTTGGTAATGTTGGCGATGTCGAAGGACGCCGTGAACTTCTCGCGCTTTTCCGTATGGAACAGGTTGTCGGTGCCTAGCCCCACGTTGAAGACATTGCGCGGCTTCACGCGGTCGGGGTTGTGATCGTCGTTCTCCGCGCCGGTCTGCGGCAGCGTAATCAATTTCGACGTGCCGGCGCCGTTGCAGGTGGTAATCGGGTTGTTGAACGTCGCGTAGACTCCGTTGCAGGCGAAGCCGATGGAAGTCTGCTGGGCCGCGGTCAGCGCCAGCGCGGCGGCCACGTCGGGCACGCCGCTTACCACCAGGCCGCTGTCATAACGCCACGTGAGAGCGATCCACTCGGCGCTCTTGTGCTGGTAGCGGAAATTGCCCGTGGACTGGAATGCCTGGTCGTGGTCGATGCGGAAGACACCGCCGGCCAGCGGCGTCCCCTGGGAGATCAGACCGCCGACCTCCGGCGGGAAGTATCGTGCGCGGGTGTGGCCAAACGTCCAATAGGCCTGGAAACCGTGAAGGTTGGTGGTGCTCACGCGCCCGGTAACGCCATCCAGTTTCGAGTTGTGCCAGGAAATGGGAAACGTGATGGTGGTGTTCAGCAGCGTGCTGAAGTCGTAAGCGCCGTGCGTGAACTTCCAGAAATAGTCGGCGTCGACCATCAGGTATTTGCCGATGGCCTGTTGGAAACCGGTGTTGAACTGGTTGCGGCGGCCGGGCCGTATGGGCGTGGATACGCTGCCGAAAACGTTCTGGTCCAGTCCACCCACTCCGGTGGCGCTGGAAAGGAGCAGGTTTTCGTTGAACGGCGTTTCAAACGTGCGCGAGTAAGCCACGCGCAGCACGGTTCCCGTCCCCTTGATGTTGTAGGCGATGCCGACCCGCGGTTCGGCGCCGTTGTTGGTGCTGAGACCGGCATAGTGGTCGGCGCGGTAACCGATATTGAACAGGAAATGGCCCACCGTGATGGCATCCTGCGCATAGACCGCGAACTGATTGATGTTGCCGGCGCCGTGGAAGTTGAACATGCTCCCGCCCCGCGTGAGATCGAAGGGAATCAGGCCGGGGATCAGGCTCGGGTTAGCCGTGAATCCGAGCCCCGCGCACTGGTTCGGGTTCAGCAGGCTCGCCGGGCCGGCGGAATTGCCGTTGGCGTCGACGCAGATGGGGTTGAAGTTCGGGTCGGTAACGCCGAAGCCGAAATTCTCCATCAATCGCGTCTGCTTTGTGTCAATTCCGATCTTCAAAACGTGCCGGCCGGCGGTCACGGAGAGGTCGCTCTTCACACCCCAGTTCAACAACTGGCGGCTTTGATTCTGCGTGGAGGGCGTGTCGGCGAACGGGTCGCGGCTGCCGTAGTAGAAGAACTCGTCCTTACGGATGTACGGATTGATGGTCAGCAGGGTGTGGGCGTTGAAGGTGTGCTGGTAGCCTGGGGCGACGCTCCAGGTAGCCACGTGCTGGCGCTGATCCTGGGTCAACTGGTCGTAGTCGTTGGGAATCTGAATCCAGTTGCGGGCGGCGAACAGGTTGAGGTGGAAAGAGTCCTTCCCGTTGGGCTCCAAGTCAAAATGATCGAAGAGGGTCTGGTTGTTGCCTATGTCGTGAAAAGGGGTGAACTCCGGAGTGTCGAGGAAGCGGCCGCTCCGGATACCTTCGACTGCCAGGAAGTTCCCCGCTTTCGCGCTGCCGAAGCCGATTCCCACGGAACCTCCAACCGTGCCGAACGACCCGTAGGTCAAATCGAGGTTGCCAAAGGGCCGCCCCGTTCCCAGGCCGGAACGCGTGGTGACATTGGCCACCAGGCTGGTCTTGTCGCCAAACTCCGCATCTACAGATCCAGTCACCACCTCCATGCTCTGGATAGCGCTGACGGGAAGCTGAGTGGAGAACACTTTGCTTTGCTGGTCGCTGATGGGTTGTCCGTCGATCACGAAGCTGGTCTGCGCGTGATCGCCGAGGGGGTGGAAGAGTCCGTTGCCGTCGGCGGCCACACCGCCCGTGCTATAAGTGATCGCCTGGCTGAGGCCGCCTCCGGGGTCGAACGCGAGAATCTTGGAAAGCTGGGATCGATCGGCGTCCACGTGATCGGAAGGATTGAGCTCCAGCAGGTCCGCGCCGCTCGCCTCCACGGTGACAGTTGTCTGGGCCCCGGCAATCTCCAGGGCCGCCTTGATCTGGACTGGCAGGGAGTTCCGGATGGTGACGTCCTGCGAGAAAACGGCGAAGCTGGAAGCTCTCACTTCCAAGTGGTACTGGTTAGGCGGAATGTTGACCAACCGGAAGGAACCGTCCGAAGTCGTTGTGGTGGACTGCCTGTAATCCGAGAGAGGATTGTGCAGACTCACCACGGCTCTTACGACAGCGGCGCCGGACGGGTCGACGACCACTCCCGCGATGGTGCCGGCATTGCCGAGCGATTGTCCCAGAACCCGATGCGTGAAGCTGAAAACGAGCACACCCAGAGCAGTGACAGCGAGAACTCTTGTCATGGCTCCAGTATCGGGAGGATTCCGTCATGGGGCCGAGCCAATTCTCACAGACGGCCTAAAATTTCCTGAGGGCGGGCTGGAATTGCCAACCAGCGGACTGACGAGCGTACGATTAGTAAGTGAGCCTGCGGCGAACTTCCGCTGGTGGCCGAATAATGGCCGGTCATCGCCAAATCTTACCCGCTGATCAGTTATTCTTTCGCAATGCGGGCTTTTCAAGCTAACTCCTATGAAGATGGGCCAGCCGCCAATACGCACCCTGATCGTGGATGACGAGCCGATCGCCCGCCAGGTGCTGCGGGACGAGCTGCACTCGGTGGGAGATGTCGAGGTTGTCGGCGAGGCTGGGAACGGCAACGATGCCCTCGTCCAAATCGAGCGCCTCAAGCCCGACCTTGTGCTGCTGGATCTCCAGATGCCCGGACTGGGCGGTTTCGACGTGATCCAACGCTTGCCGCAAGGGGCGCTGCCAATCGTGATCATCGTCACCGCGTACGACCAGCATGCCATCCGCGCGTTCGAAGCAGGCGCGCTCGATTATCTGCTCAAGCCCGTCAGCCAGGAGCGGCTCGAGAAAGCTCTCGAGCGGGCACGGGCGATGCGCGGCAGGATGCGCTATGTCGCCGAATCGCTGGCGCACTTGAGCGAAATCCCGGGGCCGCCCGGCGCTCCGCGCAGCCGCAAGGTGGTGGGACGGGCCGGCGAGGAGTACTTCCTGATCGATATCGACGATGTTCTGGCGTTCCAGGCCGAGCGGGAGATCGTGTGGATCGTTACCGCCAGGCAGCGATATATGGCCACACAGCCGCTGCACGCCATCGACGCCCGCCTGAAGGGCTCGGTGTTCCAGCGCGTCCATCGCAACGCGCTGGTCAATGTGAATCACGTCCGGAAAATGANNTCCCTCAGCAGCCAGCGCTGGCTCCTGACGCTTAGCAACGGACAGGAATTCATCGTGAGCAAACGGCTGGCCGGCGGCGTCCGTCAGATGCTGCAATGGTGAGGGCGCCGGACTCACCGCTTCATGGCGTCCGCGACCGCCGCCCGCGCGGCGGCTATGCTCATCGAGCACGAGCGATGGTTGTTCCGGCAACTGGCGATCGTCCGGTTGCAATCGCAGGGGCAGCGCTGCGCGTTGAGCTTCTTGAGCAGCGCTCCCAGTTTCTCCTGGGGCACGCCGCTCAAGTCGACGTCGGGCAGCTTCGTATAGAAAGGTTCAGGCGGCTTCGGGGCACGGGATTCCTGCCAGACGGTCGATTGCAGCGCCAGGCAACTGAATCCAAGAATGGCTGCCGCCGAAAGGAATACACTTATGGCCGCATTGCGGCTCAGCCGCTTCAATCCGCTAGTGCTCCGCGCCATGGCTACGTGTACAGTATGGTAGGAAGGTCCAGCCGGCCTAACTTCTTTCTCACCGTTGGCGGCAATCACCGGGCCAGCGGGCGGATTTCAAGCGCCGGCGGGGGCTGAGGCCATGATCGGAATCAACCAGCCTCTGCTGATCAATATCCTCGGGCACGCCAGCGGAGCCCTGATCTTTGCGATCTTCCTCTGCCTGCTGTTCAGCGGCCGAGGGTGGTCGGGGGGGCGCGGGCGCTATCTGTCGGGATTGGCCGCGGCCCTTTCGCTGGTGTGGAACCTCGGCTCCCTGATCGCTTTGGTGTGGCCTGGTATGCCGGCGGGAGTGTTGGGGCTGCTGGTGGCCATCAGTTTCTCGGCGTTGAGCCTGCTGCCCGCCGTGCTGCTGCAGCTATCGCTCGGGGACAGCCAGCCCGCCGTGGTCGCTTGTGGCTACGTGCTGAGCGCCGTCGCGGTGGGAATGCATTTCTGGGAGATTGCCGGCAACGGCGCCGCGCTTCACCAGGTTGCGCTGCTGCTCATCACGGTTGGCTTCCTGGGCTTGACCGCCATTGCGGTGACGGCTGTCGCCATTCGGCGCGACCCGCTGCGGCGCCCGGGCGGAGCGCGCATTGCGGCTGCCATGTGCCTGGCGCTGTTCGCCATGTCGTTCGTCCATTTCGGAGCCGGACACGCCAGCCAGGCCTGGTCCGCGGAGCTGCTGGTGCACCATGCCGGCATCCCGCTGGCCCTCTTCGTTCTCTTGCAGGACTATCGTTTCGTTTTGCTGGACGCGTTCGTCCGCTTCCTGGCCAATGCTTTTCTGGCCGCCGCCTTGACATGGCTGGTCATCCAGGCCGCATTCCGCCTGGCGCTGGTGGAGCGAACCGCGCCGGAGCCGTTGCCGGAAGCGCTCTTGCTGATCGGCGTCTGTCTCTTTTTGGTGTTTTTCGCCTGGCTGCGCAACCAGGTTCAATCCTGGCTTACGCGCGCGGTCTTCCGCCAAGGCAGCCTCGCGAATCTGGCCAGCCGCGTTAAGGAAGGCCCGGCCTTTACGGACGAGGAACAGTATCTCGATTGGGCGGCCGCCGTCGTCGCCGCCGCTGTCGGGACCGCGGACTACGCCGTGGTCAGCCAGGGCGAAGTGCAGGCGAGTTGGGCCGAGGCCCTGGTTCCCATTCGGCTGGGCGAGGGGGACTCCCGCCTGCTCGTTCTGGGACGCCGGCGGGGCGGACGGCGCTATTTAGGCGAGGACCTGGACACGCTGGCCGAGGCCGCCTCGGAAATTGCCGGGAGAGTGGAATCCTTGCGGCGGCAGGAGATGAACCGGCTGGTCAGCCAGGCCGAGTTGCGCGCGTTGCGGTCGCAGATCAATCCACATTTCCTGTTCAACGCCCTGAATGCGGTCTATGGCGCCATCCCGCTGGAAGCCGCCGCGGCCCGCCGTATGGTGCTCAACCTCGCCGAAATCTTTCGCTACTCTTTGCAGTCGGACAAGGCCTTCGTGCCGCTGGCGCAGGAGATGCAGATCGTGCGCGCCTACCTGGAGCTGGAACAGTGCCGCCTGGCCAGCCGGCTCGACGTTCAAATAGAGGTGGATGATGCCGCCCTGCAAATTCCGATCCCGGCGCTCTCCATTCAGCCCCTGGTGGAGAACGCCGTCAAGCATGGCGTGGCGCTCCGGATCGAGCCGGGCTACGTGCGGATCAAAGCCCAATGCCGGGACGAAGAACTGCGGATTTCCGTCGAGAACAGCGCCAGCGGGCGCGTTACGGAGGCTCCCGTCACGGGCGTCGGTCTGCAAAATGTCAGGCGGAGACTGGAGATCTGTTACGGCGCGGGCGCGGAGCTGCGCTTTTCGCCGGGCACGGAGTTCACCACCGTCGAGATCCGCATCCCGCTGTCGGCTACGGCGCCCACCCCGGCGCCACGTAAGCAATGAACATCACCGTCAGGCCGATGACGCCAGCCAGCAGCATGCTGTGCTTCAGGGTGAAACGGAGCAGCCGGTATTCCTCCGCGCGCTTCATGGAGGTGGCGGCGGCGGCCACCGCGATGCTGGTCAGGCTGATCATCTTGCCCATCACCCCGCCGGCTGAATTGGCGGCCGCCATCAATACCGGGTTCATCCCCAGCTTGGTGGAGGTCACCACTTGCAGGGTGCCGAACAGGGCGTTGGCGGAAGTGTCGCTGCCGGTCAGGAAGACGCCCATCCAGCCGAGCAGCGCGCTGAAGAACGGGAATAGGACGCCGGTGGCGGCAAAGGCCAGGCCCAGCGTGGCGGTGGCGCCCGAGTAGTTCATCACAAATGCCAGCCCCAGCACCGCCGCCAGGGTGAGTTCCGCCAGCGCCAGTTGCTTGGCGGTGTGGCCCACCGCGCGCGCGAACTGGCGTGGCTTCAAGCCGGCGGCTATGGCGCCCAGAAAGGCCGCGAAGAGGCACCCGGTGCCCGGCGTAGCGAGCCAGTTGAAGTTGTAGGTAGCCGCGTAGGGCGAGGGCTTGGCGACCACCGGCGGCATGCGCTCGATGGTGTTGTGCAGGCCAGGCCAGTTAATCGCGATGCTCACCTTGTTGAATTGCGCTTGCAGAGGTTTGTAGCCCCACAGCAGCACGCACACCACCAGCAGCGCGTATGGCGCCCAGGCGTGCGCGACCTCGAGGGCGGTATGCCGGGCACGCGGCGCCGAGGCTCCCCCGGCCTGGCTCGGGCTGGCGCTCTTGAGGGACGCCCAGCCCGACCCGCTGTCGCGCGGCTTCCACACGCGCAGCAGAACCACCAGCGCGACCAGAGCGGCTATGCCCGCCAGAACCCCGGTGAGCGGCGCCAGGACGGAATTCGAGACCAACAACTGCGCGGCGGTGTAGGCGATACCGCAAACCGCCACGGCCGGCAGCACGCCGCGCAGGCCCTTGCGGCCGTACATCACCAGAATCAAGTAGGCCGGGACCAACAGAGAGGCGGGCGTGCAGATGCGGGCCACCGCGACGCTGAGCCGATCGAGGGGCAGGCCGGTGGTGACCGCCAGCGTGGCCACCGGAATTCCGATGGCGCCGAAGGCCACCCCCGCGGTATTCGCCAGCAGGCAAATGGCGGCCGCGTAGAACGGCACGAATCCCAGGCCCACCAGCATGGCGGCGGCCACCGCCACCGGCGTGCCGAATCCCGAGGCGCCTTCGATGAACGCGCCGAACGCGAAGGCGATCAGCAGCGCCTGCAGGCGCGCGTCTTCGGTGATGTGGCCGATGGAATCCTTGAGCAGATCGAACTTGCCGCTCTCCAGCGTCACGCGGTAAAGCAGGATGGCGGCGAAGACCACCCAGCCGATGGGCAAAAGCCCGAACGCCGCGCCGTAGGTGGCGGCGGCGAAGAGCTTCCCCAAAGGCATGCCGTAAACTCCCGCGGCCACCAACGCGGCCGTGCCCAGCCCCACGAGCGAGGCCATCCAGGCGGGTTTGCGCATCACGCCCAGCAGCACCAGCAAGGCAAAGATGGGAACGGCCGCGACCAGCGTCGAGAGCGGCAGGCTGTTCGCCACCGGCGTGTAGTTTTGTTGCCACATATCTAGCTAGTATGCAATTGAATCGATGCCCTTCGCCAACCCATTTTGCGCCGCCGCGACTTGACACCGCATTGCCGCCTACGGTATCAGAGGTAATCGAGATATGTGGACCCAGAACTACACCCCTCTCGCCGGCAGTCTCGCGCTGTCCGCGCTCGCGGCCGCTCTTCCCGCATTTGCCATGCTCTACTTGCTCGGTGTCAGGCGGCTCCCCGCCTGGAAGGCATCCGTCGCCGGGCTGGGCGCCGCGGTGGTTGTGGCGCTGTTCGTCTACCGCATGCCAGTGGGACTGGTCGCCGGCTCGGTGGGCTATGGCGCGGCCTTCGGGCTGTTCCCCATCGGCTGGATTATTTTCAGCGCCATCTTGCTGTACCGCGTCGCGGTGGAGTCCGGGAAGTTCGAAATCATCAAGGATTCGCTCGGCGGCCTCACCCAGGACCGCCGGTTGCAGGCCTTGCTGATTGCCTTCTGTTTCGGCGCCTTTCTGGAAAGCGCCGCGGGGTTCGGGACGCCGGTGGCCGTGGCCGCCACAATGCTCATCGGACTTGGATTTTCGCCGTTCTACGCGGCCGGCCTCTGTCTGCTGGCGAACACCGTGCCGGTGACCTTCGGTTCCATCGGGATTCCAGTGATCACTTTGAGCGCCGTCACAAACCTGCCGCTCAACAGCCTCAGCGGCGCCGTGGGTCTGATATGCTTCCTGCCATCCCTGGTGCTGCCTGCGTATCTCATCCTTGTGATGGGTGGCCGGAAGGCCCTTGCGGGCGTGCTGCCGGCAGCACTACTCTGCGGCGCACTCTGGGGCGGCGTACAGTTCCTGATCGCCTGGTATGTCGGTCCCCATCTCGCCAGCATGGGGAGTGCGCTGGTGACCCTTGTGGGGCTCGTCGTCCTGCTGCTTGTCTGGAAGCCCAAGGACCAGTTCGTGCTCGCAGGCGACCACTCGATCCGCACAACCACCAAGCGCCATTCGCCAGGCGCCGTGATCTGGGCGTGGAGTCCTTACGTGATCCTGGTGGTCATGGTCCTGCTGTGGGGCCTGTTCAAGACGGAGTTGAATAAGGTCTCGGTGACGTTCCCGTGGCCGGGGCTCCACCGCATGGTGACGGAAATTGCCCCCGTCGTCCCAGCCCCGACTCCATACCCGGCGATTTACCGTTTCGACTGGCTGGGCGCCGCGGGCACCGCGGGCGTACTCTCGGCATTGCTCTCGGCGGCCTTGCTGGGCTTGTCGCCGGCCAGGTTCGTCAAGCTTCTCTGGGCCACCGCCAGGCAGGTCTTTCTGGCTGAAATCACCATCGCCGCGGTTCTCGCGCTGGCATACGTCATGAACTATTCCGGGGCCACCGCCACTCTCGGCCTGGTCTTTGCGACTACCGGCGCGCTGTTCCCCTTCTTCAGCGCCGTGCTCGGAGGGCTGGGCGGGTTCTTGACGGGCTCGGATACATCCTCCAACGCTCTTTTTGGCAATCTCCAGGTGGTGACGGCCACACGCCTTGGCCTAAGCCCGGTACTGATGGCCGCCGCCAACTCGAACGGGGGCATGATGGCGAAGATGATCAGCCTGCAGAGCATCGCCGTGGCGGCCACTGGCGCCGGCCTGCCGTCGTCCGACGAGGGCAGGTTGTTCCAGTTCACGCTCCGTCACAGCCTTCTGCTCACCTTGCTGGTCGCCCTGATTACGATGTTCCTGGCCTACGTCGAGCCGCAATGGGTGCCGTAGACAGCCAGCGCCTTGTCCCAACGGAACTCTTGTCCCTCTCCCATCCGAAACGTCTTTTGAACGAACTTCCGGGCGCGTTTGTGCTCTTTGCCGCGAAGCCCAATTCGCGCGGTTTCGTCGGGATCCAGGGTCACGGTCGTCCTCAACTGCGGTAACGGGCCGCGACAGCCTGCTGCCGCGGCCCACTTACCCCGCTTAATCCTGCTTGCCGCTCTCGATGCGCATCCCGTAAAAGCTGCGGTACACGAACACGGCGGAGATGACAAAGAATACCGCCGCCAGCGCGGTCGTAAAGGCGTTGCCCTGCTTGGCTGAAAGGTTCACGGCCAGCGAGACGGCCAGCAATCCGAACAGCGTGGTGAACTTGATGATGGGGTTGAGCGCCACCGAGCAGGTGTCCTTGAACGGATCGCCCACCGTGTCGCCCACGACGCAGGCGTCGTGCAGCGGCGTCCCCTTGGCGCGCAGCTCGGTCTCCACCACCTTCTTGGCGTTGTCCCAGGCGCCGCCGGCGTTGGCCATGAAGAGGGCTTGGAACAGGCCGAACAGCGCGATCGAGATCAGATAGCCCACGAACAAGAAGGGCTCGAGGAAGGAGAACGCCAGGGTGGCGAAGAACACCACCAGGAAGATATTCAACATGCCCTTCTGCGCGTATTTCGTGCAGATCTCCACCACCCGTTTGGAATCGGCCACGGAGGCTTTCTCGGCGCTCTCGAGATGGATGTTCCTCTTGATGAACTCCACCGCGCGGTAGGCGCCGGTGGTGACCGCTTGCGCGCTGGCGCCGGTGAACCAGTAGATCACCGCGCCGCCGGCGATCAGGCCCAGCAGGAACGGCGCGTGCATCAGGGAGAGCTTGTCGATGTTCGCCGTGAGACCTCTGGTCAGGGCCACGATGATCGAGAAAATCATGGTGGTGGCGCCCACCACGGCGGTGCCGATGAGCACCGGCTTGGAGGTGGCCTTAAAAGTGTTGCCCGCACCATCGTTCTCTTCCAGGTTTTCCTTGGCCCTCTCGAAATCGGGCGTGAAACCGAAGGTCTTCTGAATGTCCTGGGAGATGTCGGGAAGCGTTTCGATGGTGGAAAGCTCGTAGATGGACTGCGCGTTGTCGGTGACCGGACCGTAGCTATCGACGGCGATCGTGACTGGTCCCATACCCAGGAAGCCGAAAGCCACCAGGCCGAAGGCGAATACCGCCGGGGCCAACATCAGGGATACCAGGAACATGGTGCTCATGAAGTAGCCGATGCTCATGAGGGACAGAATCGCGAAGCCCAACCAGTAGGCGCTGAAGTTGCCGGCCACGAAGCCGGAGAGGATGTTGAGCGAAGCGCCGCCTTCCCGCGAGCTGGTGACGATTTCGCGAACGTGGCGCGAATTGGTGGACGTGAACACCTTCACAAACTCGGGAATCAGCGCGCCGGCCAGCGTGCCGCAACTGATCACCGTGGCCAGCTTCCACCACATGGTATCGTCGCCGCCGAGGGTGGGGATCATGAACATGCTGACGACATAGGTGAGGGCGATGGAAAGGATGGAGGTGAGCCAGACCAGCGTGGTGAGGGGCGCCTCGAAGTTCATCTTGTCGGCGTTGCCGAAGCGCGCTTTGGCGATAGCGCCGTTGATGAAGTAGCCGACGCCGGAGGAGATCACCATCATGACGCGCATGGAGAAG
>PMYB01000089.1 GCA_003170915.1 Bryobacterales bacterium
TCCCGAGCGACTCCGGCCGCCCACGAAGGGGCCAGCTCTGCCTCCGCTGGGCGATGTTTCAGAACCGCCCTGTGGCGTCCATCGGCACGCCGGATGTGGAGCGGTTCAAGGTATGGCGGCTTGACGGTGATCCCGACACCAAGGTCGTCAAAACCGTAACGCTCCGGCACGACCTCGACAACTTCTCCAAGTTCTTCGAGTGGGCGATAAAGATGGGGTACACGACTGTCAACCCGGTGCGCGGCGTCACGAAGCCTTCAACGGAAGACGCGGTGCGAATGTACATCCTGTCGGAAGCAGAGGAGTTTCTGTACTTTGCAATGGCCCAAGCGCGTAGCATCGACCTTCACGATGTTGGTACGCTCTGCGTCAATCAAGGGATGCGGCCTGAAGAGATCATTGAGATCGAGAAGAAGGACGTTGACCTCATCGCCCGGACAGTCCGAATCCCGAAAGGCAAAACGAAAGCCGCGCGACGGACGCTCCGTCTCACCACCGAATCGTTTGAAGTGCTGAAGCGGCGGATACAGGATGGGGAACAGTCGGAAGCGAAGCTGAAGGATCTGTGCGAACGAGTTGCCGTGCGGTTGAAAATCGCCCCCGAAATGGTAGCAGAGCGCGAACGTCGGAAGATGCTGTACGTCTTTCCTGCGCGCAAGTCAGGGAAGACCGGCAAGGGCCACATTTCGCTCTCCGGCCTGGAGAACTGCCACAACGATGTTCTGGAAGCGTGCAAGGAAAAGGGCCGGATCATTCCGTTCGTCCTGTACGATCTGAGGCATACTTTCGCGACGAGGGCCGCGCAAGGGGGAATGCCGTTGCCAACGCTTGCGTCCATCTTGGGACACTCTTCGTTGCGGCAGGTTCAGAAGTACGTCCACCCAACACAGGACCATCAACAGGCTGAGATGGATCGTCTCGACAGAATCCGGCAGGAGAGCAAGCAACAATACGCCGAGTCAGTGCGCTCTCAGGCCCACGGTGGGCCCACGGCGACCAGGAATCCGGGGGATTTCCACAGACCAGGCGGGAACGGCGGGGAAATCGTGCAATGACGGCTCACCGGCGTATGTTGCTGATTTTTCAGGCAACTACAGCGTTTTCTGACTTATCTGAAAAAGGGAGTTGGAGGCGCGGGTCGGGATCGAACCGACGAATAAAGGTTTTGCAGACCTTTGCCTTACCACTTGGCTACCGCGCCCTTCAGGTGAGCCGCTATTAGCAAAATAGCGTGGCCGGACCCATGAAGTCAAACTCGGCCCTACGTCTGCGGCACTGCCCCTTCCGCGTCCCGCGCGGCCGAGCGGTCCTTTTGCAGCCATTCCTGCAACCGCTCCAGGTAGAGGTAGATCACCGGCGTGATGTACAGCGTCAGGAACTGGCTGACCACCAGGCCGCCCACCACCGCCAGGCCGAGGGGCTGGCGCGCGTCCGCGCCTTCGCCAAAACCGAGCGCGATCGGCAGCGTGCCGAACAGCGCCGCCACCGTAGTCATCATGATCGGCCGGAAGCGCAGCAGGCAGCCCCGCCAGATGGAATCGTAGGCGCTCGCGCCTTGCCGCTGCGCGTCCAGGGCGAAGTCGATCATCATAATCGCGTTCTTCTTCACCACGCCGAACAGCATGATGATTCCCACGAACCCGTACAGGTCGAGCTGCTTATGAAACAG
Source organism: Bryobacterales bacterium (assembly GCA_003170915.1). Lineage (GTDB taxonomy): Bacteria > Acidobacteriota > Terriglobia > Bryobacterales > Bryobacteraceae > Fen-178. Next base: position 1,670 of record PMYB01000089.1, read on the forward strand.
CACCAGCGTGAGCAGCGCGCCGAATACCGCCGAGGGCAGCCCGGAGAGAATCGTGATGGGGTGAATGAAGCTCTCGTACAGCACTCCCAGCACGATGTAGATCACCAGAATGGCCACAATCAGCAGGATCGAGAGGTTCTGGAACGAGCTCTGAAACTCTCTCACGGTTCCCTGAAAAGCGGTGCTGATGGTGGCTGGCATGCGCAGATCGCGGACCGCGTCGTCCACCTGCTGCGCTGCCTGGCCCAGCGAGTATCCCGGCCTCAGGTTGAACGAGACCGTCACCGCCGGAAGCTGTCCGAAATGGTTGATCGACAGCGGACCGGTCTGGCGCCGCATCTTCACCACCGCGTCGAGCGGCACCAGAGGCCCCTGCGACGAGCGGATGTAGAGTTTGGAGAGCGCGTCCGGCGTGCGCTGGTACTGCGGCTCCACCTCCATGATGACCGAGTATTGATCCGCCGGGGCGTAGATCACCGACACCTCGCGCGTGCCGTAAGCGCTGTAGAGCGCGTCCTGGATCTGTTGCGGCGTGACGCCCAGCGCCTGGGCGCGGTCGCGGTCCATATCCACCATCACCTGCGGGGCGGAGATCTGCATGTCGGTGTTGACATCCACGAACCCCGGGATCTGCCGCATCTTGGCCGCCAGTTGCGGGGCCCAGGTGTAGATCTCGTTCAGGCTGGCGCTTTGCAGCGTGAGTTGATAGACACTGGCCGAATTCTGGCCGCTCACCGTGATGGGCGGCGGGTTCTGCATGAACGTGAACAGGCCCGGAACCGCCATTACCTTGGGGCGCAGTTCCTCGATGATCTGGTCCACCGAGAGAATACGCTCGGAACGGGGCTTCATACCCGCGAAGAAAAACGCCTGGTTGCCGCCCACCACGAACGCCCCCACGGTCTGAACATTGGGGTCCGCGCGCACCACGTCGGCGATGGCGCGCTGGTGCCTCGCCATGGATTCGAACGAGATGTCCTGCGGTCCCTGGGTTACGCCGAACATGAAGCCGCTGTCCTGGCTGGGAATGAAGCCGGTGGGCATGTTAAAGAAGAGATACACCGTCCCCACCAGCATCAGAATGGCCACCGCCAACGTAATAGGGCTGAAGCGCAGAGCGATCTTGAGCGTCAATTCGTACCAGCGCAACAGCAGGTCGAAACCGCCCTCCAACGCGCGATAGAGAAGGCCGTGCCGCGTCTCGTGCTCCGATTTCAAGAAGCGGCTGCCCAGCATGGGGGTGAGGCTGAGCGAGACGAACCCCGAGATCAGAATCGCCACCACGATGGTCACCGAGAACTCGTGCAACAGGCGGCCCACAATCCCGCCCAGGAACAGCACGGGAATGAATACCGCCACCAGCGAGATGGTCATGGAAACGATGGTGAAGCCGATCTCCCGTGCGGCAGTGACCGCCGCGTGCATGCGCGTCTCTCCCATCTCCATGTGACGCACGATGTTCTCGAGCATCACGATGGCGTCGTCCACCACGAACCCCACCGAGAGCGTCAGCGCCATCAGCGAGAGATAGTTCAAGCTGTAGCCCAGCAGGTACATCACCGCGAACGTGCCCACGATGGAAAAGGGCACCGCCGCGCCTGGAATCAGCGTGGCCGAGATGTTACGCAGAAACAGGAATATGACCAGGATCACGATGCAGATGGTCAGCAGCAGCGTGAACTCCACGTCGCGAATCGAGTTGCGAATGGAGCGCGACACGTCGAAGGCCACCGCGAGGTGCACCGAAGGCGGAAGCTCCCGCTGGAACTGCGGCAGCAGCCGGCGCACGTTGTCCACCACTTCCACCGTGTTGGTGCCCGGCTGCCGGTTGATCGCCAGAATCACCCCGCGGGCGTCGTCCATCCAGGCGATCAGCTTGTTGTTCTCGACGCTGTCGATCACGTTGCCCAGTTGCTCCAGCCGCACCGGCGTTCCGTTCCGCCAAGCCACGATAATAGGGCGGTAGTCGGCCGCCTTCGCCAGCGTGCCGCTCGATTCGATGGTGAAAGCCTGCTTCTCGCCGTTCAGTTGGCCCGTGGGAAGATTGGTGTTGCTGGAGGAGATGGCGCGCTGCACTTCGTCGATTCCGATGTTGTGCGCGGCCAGCTTGTCCGGGTCTACCTGCACCCGCACGGCGTACTTCTGCTCGCCGAAGACCTGCACGCGCGACACGCCGCCCACCATGGAGATGCGCTGCGCCAGCATGATGTCCGCATACTCGGTCACGGTGTACAACGGCAGCGAATCGGAACTCAGCGACAGGTAGAGCACCGCCTGCTCGGCCGGATTCACCTTCTGATAAGACGGCGGGCGCGGCATGCTGGGCGGCAACCGGCCGCCGGCCGAGGCGATGTGCGCCTGCACGTCCTGCGCGGCCGCGTCGATACTTCGGTCCAGCGTGAACTGCACCGTGATATCGGTGCTTCCCTGCGAGTTGGTCGAACTCATCTGCTGGATGCCCGCGATGGTCGAGAATTCCCGCTCCAGAGGCGTCGCCACCGTGGACGCCATGGTCTCGGGGCTTGCCCCCGGCAGGAACGCACTGACCTGGATGGTGGGGTAATCCACGCTCGGCAGCGCCGCCACCGGCAGCGCCCGGAACGCCACCGCCCCGAACAGCACGATGGCGAAGCACACCAGCACCGTCATGATGGGGCGCTGGATGAAGAGTTGCGAGAGGTTCACAGCGGCCCCGATCCGATCTTGGCGGCGTCCACCGCCCGCACCCTGGCCCCCGGATACAGGAACAATTGGCCGTCCGTCACCACCATGTCGCCGGGCGCGATTCCTTTGTCGATCACCATCTTGTTGCCGAATGCCCGGCCGACGGTTACCATCCGGATCTCCACCGTGCTGTCCGGCTTCACGGCGTACACGAACTGGCCCCGCTGGCCGGCCTGCACGGTTTCGGCCGGAACCACCGTCGCATTCCGGATGGTGTCCAGCGTCAGAATCGCGGTGACGAACTGGCCGGGCCAAAGCAGGCCATCGCGATTCTCGAAGGTGGCCTTCAGATGAATGGTGCCAGTGGACGCGTCCACGGCATTGTCGATCACCGAGAGAGACCCCGTGGCGGTGCGCCCGGGATCGTCCTGCGAGGACACGGTCACTTCCAGCTTCCGATTGGCGCTGAGACGCCGTATGGCCGGAAGCTGCTCCTCGGGGACGCTGAAGTTCACAAAAACCGGCGCGATCTGGTGGATCACCACCAGCGGCACGTCGTTCACCTTGACCAGGTTGCCCGCGTGCACCAGCAGGTTCCCGGTGCGTCCCGAAATGGGCGCGTGGATCTCGCAATAACTCAGGTCGAGCTTGGCCCGGTCCACCGCCGCCAGGTCGCTCGAAAGCGCCGCGCGCGCGCTTCCGATGCCCGCTTCGGTGGCCCGGGCGGATGCGTGCGAGACGTCGGCGTTGGTCCGGGACTGGTCGGCTTGCGAGCGCGAAGCCAGCCCGCCCTTTTGCAGCTCCGTCTGCAGAGCCGCGTCGCTGTCCGCGTACTTGGCCTGCGCGGAGTCGCGCGCCAGCGTGGCTTCGGCCTGGGCGATCTGCGCGCGGTCGCGCTCGACGTTGGCTTCCGCCTGGCGGAGCGCCTCCTCATACGGCCGCGGATCGATGGCGAACAGCACATCGCCCTGCGCGACGTTTTGCCCTTCCGTGAAGCCGGTGCGAATCAGCTCGCCGGCGATCTGCGATTTCACCTGCACGATGGCGGATGCCTCCACCGTCCCCACCACCCGCAGTTCCGTGGGCACGGACTCCTCGGTGGCCTTGGCTACCGAGACGGGCACCACTGGAGGCCCGCCCATGGGCCGAGCCTGCTCCCGCCTGCACCCGCCGAGCGCAAGCAGGCATGCGCTGAAAACCAAAATTAGGATGTTCCGCACTGATGACTCCCCAATCTTCGAAGTTTAGCAGAGAAACCGGTGGTGTCGCGAGCCGCCAATTGGCGCTATAATATACGACAGAATGGTAAACGAACTTCATGCCATCGCGGAAGAGCTGGGTGGCGAGCCGGTTCTCGGCAGAACTCTGCGCACGGAAACGGACCTCCAGGCAGCCATTCGCGAGGGCTTTCCTCAGAAGGTGCTCGAAGCGGCCGCCCAATCGGCGGGTATCACGCTTGGCGAGTTGGCTGTAAGTCTGGATCTGTCGGCCCGCAGCCTCCAACGGCGGCGCCGCGAAGGGCGATTGGCGCGGTTTGAATCGGACCGGGTATACCGGCTGGTGCGGATTGTCGCGCTCGCCAAACACTATCTGGGTGACGATCGGGCCGCGACACGATGGCTCAAGCGTTCCAACCGGGCGCTGGGCGGGCAGATTCCGCTCGGGTTGATCGATACCGAACCCGGAGCCCGGGCGGTTGAGAATGTTCTGGGCCGGATCGCATATGGCGGAGTCAGTTGACCCGGGTATACCGAATCCTCCGGAAGCCGTATTCGAAGAAGCCGTTCGACGGCGAAGGCGCCTACCGGTTTGGCGGGCGCTGGTCGAGCCCGGGTGTGCGGCTCGCCTACGCGGCCGAGCACTTATCGCTGGCGATTGTGGAATACTTCGTCCACACCGATCCCGAGGATCCGCCCAAGGACCTGGTGGTGGTCACGGCGGATGTTCCGGACAGCGTGTCCCGAATATCGATTGCCGCCAGGCAGCTGCCACCGGACTGGCGGCAAGTGCCCGCCCCGCCGGCCCTCGCCGCGATCGGCGACGAGTTCGTGCAACGGGAGCACGCGGCGATCCGGAGGGTTCCTTCGGTTCTCGCCCCGTCCGAATCCAATTGGCTCATCGATCCGCGGCATCCGGCCTTCGCCAGAATCCGAGTGAACCCCGCCGAGACTTTTCACTGCGATTCGCGGTTCTTCCGATAGACATTGCCCACGGGCAGACGCACCCAACGGGCCATAATATGACCGTGGAGAAAACGGTACAGGTATTTGCCAGCTTCGAGGACGCCGATGCAGCCGACGCGCGCTACGACGCGGCGATGTCCCCCGAGCAGCGCCTGAATATCGTTATCGAACTCCGCGACCGCAGTCACCCCGATGCCGCTGACCAAAGACTGGCGCGAGTTTTTCGAGTTATTGAACTCGAACGGAGTTGAGTACCTGCACCAGCACATTTGCGTCGAAGAAGGCGAGCCCGCTCATCTCCGGTCGTGCAATCCCTTGCGGTTGAACTTCCACCCGCGCGTGTTGCCCTGGGCTGCGCGCGAGAGCCGTTCGAACTCCGCGGCATCAGCCTTCGGATCGGTCTTCCCCGCGAGTTGCTCCAGGTACTCGCGCACAAGCTGGTTTACGCTCGTGCCCATTGCTTCGGCGCGGCGCCTCGCCTCGTGGATGACTCCGTCATCGATGCACAGAGTGACGTTCATGAACACATAATACGTGTGCACGTAGCCTGTGTCATGCCGGCCACTGCACGACAGGAACCGGGGACCGCGGAAGCGAGTGCCTGACAGGGAAGGCAGAAGCACCCAACGGGCTATAATATGAGCGTGGAGAAAACGGTACAGGTATTTGCCAGCTTCGAGGACGCCGATGCGGCCGACGCGCGCTGCGACGCGGCGCTGCCCTCCAAGGAGCGCCTGAATATCCTGATCGAACTCCGCGACCGCCGTCACCCCGATGCCACTGAACAAAGACTGGCGCGAGTTTCTCGAGTTGTTGAACTCGAACGGAGTTGAGTGCCTGGTAAATCCGGCCTGGAAATTCAAGGCGGAACCCAGGGGGTAGTTGCTTCCATTGCGACTGTGGCCATTACTGAAAGCCCGCCCAGCGCTGGTGCTATTCCTTGCTGCCTGACGGCAAAGCGTACTTCCTTCGCCAGAGGAACGGGCACTCGTATTCCCTTTACCCCATCGTGGTGCCACTGCTGCTCTCTCCCGCCTATTTGCCGCTTCGGCTCGTGCCGGGGATACGGGATTGGCCCCTTTCGAAACTGATCGTGCTGGCGAGAGTTCTCGAGAAGATCTGGGCCTCGGCGATTGCGGCGGCTTCGGTGGCCATTCTCCTGGTGCTGCTTCGGCGGCTTACGGAACGGAAGTACGCTTTGTTGCTGGCGCTGATATTCGGCTTCGCGACCAACACGTGGAGCACATCCAGCCAAGCTCTATGGCAGCACGGCGTGAGCCAGCTTACGATCATCCTCAGCCTGCTGTTCATGCACAGCTTTCTCCCGAGCGGCAGCCGGCGGGCTTGCGCATTGGCGGGACTTTTCGCGGCGCTCAGCTTTGGGGTCAGGCCGACCAACGTGCTGTTCTTCGCCATCTCCTCTGTCGTGCTCTTGATCTTGACTCGCGACCGGCGAACGGTCCTGAGGCTTTTCGGCGGGTTCGGCCTCCTGATGGGATGCGGGCTGGCGTTCTACAACCTGCGGGTCTTCGGCAGCCTCGCAGGGGGGTATGCGGACCAGTCGTTTGGTGGTGCCTTTCTGGCCGGTCTCGCGGGCCTGAGCTTCAGCCCGTCTCACGGCCTTTTCATCTACTCGCCGATGTTGTTCCTCGCGCTTGCGGGTATGGTCCTGTACGCCCGGCCTGCGGCGATTCCGTTACGGGCCATCCTGGTGGTCTTCGCATGCTTCTTCTGCTCCCTGTTGATTCTGTACGCGAACTACCCGCTTTGGTGGGGAGGCACCTGCTTCGGGCCAAGGTATATGACCGACGCGATTCCCGCCCTCGTACTTCCGATGGCTCCGTTGCTGCCTCTCCTGAAGCGGTGGCGGCTGGCCAGGACCGCCTTGGCGGGTGCGGCTGTATTTAGCCTGGCTGTGCAGTTGGTCGGAGTGTTCTGCTACGCTCCCTCGGAGAGAGCCGAACGGCCGCTCTGGGATTGGGAGCACAACCCCATAGTGAGCAACGCGTCCGCGGGAATGTATGCTCAGGGCTACAGTGTGCTCTGGGACTACATTCGCGGCCGCCAGCCGGACTACCGCGAACGCGGCCTCCGCGTGGATTAGTGCCGCGTCTCAGCCTGCGTCTACCACCGCAATAGGCAGGTCTGGCGGAGAGAGAGGGATTCGAACCCTCGATGCGTCAATAGGATCTGCAAGTTGCAGATTCCTCGTTGCCGCCACTGCCATAAATGCCAGGAATGCCGTGCGGCATTGCCCACCATTGCCCACGGCGGTCCAAAGTTCCGAGACTCGCCGCATTGGCGCGAGCGAAAGCTATGGAGTACGCTAAAGGCAGGGAGTCTCTTCAATGAGCCGCGACACGCTTCATGATCTCATCAACCGCATTCCAGAAGAGGAACTCCTTGCCGCCAAGCGGTTTCTGGAGTACCTGGTGGTCAGCCCGGCCTATCGGGCGGCATTGTCGGCTCCAACGGACGACGAGCCAGTGACGGAAGCGGACTCTGCGGCGATCGCGCGGGCGCACGACGAAGTTCTCTCTGGCAGAATCCGTTCGCATCGCGAAATCCTGCGGGAATTCGGCTTGCGATGAGGTTCATCTGGCCGGACTCCGCACGATCCGAGTTGCGGGCACTCGACCGGGAGACGGCCAGTCGAATCCTCCGTGGCCTTACTGAGTATTTTGAATCCGGCAAAGGTGACCTCAAAGCCCTTGCCGGGGAATGGCAGCGGTATTTCCGGCTTCGAATTGGGGACTACCGGATCATCATGGCAATAGCGCCCGAAGAGATCACGCTCATGCGAGTTCGCCACCGCTCTGAAGCCTATCGCTGAGTTTCCTGCCAGTCTCCTATGAAAAGCGCGACGTCGGTCGCGCCGCATTCGAAATCGTGGCCGCTCTGTGATCCCCTCATTGAGAGAAACTGCAACCCTCTCGCGAACCTCAGCCCGAGCGTCCCTGATCCAGATGCTCGGTCGTGTGTGCTCCGCTATCGAGAGGAGCCTGGACGGCTGAGCGGGCCAATGCGGGATGTTGCCCCGCGCGTCTAATTAGCCGTGTTCAAACCCTCGACCTGCTGCTGAACATCTCAATCATCTCCGTTCCGCGCTGTTCCATTTCCTGTTGCTGGACCGCGTTGCGGATTAGGATCGCGTATGATCCGGAAATCGGCGTCTGATCCATTGGACGTTCCACGTCTATAGGCCGGGCAGGGCTTTCCATAATGGCCGTCGCTACGAGCGCAATATTTAAGACGGATTTGCCTCGCTCCCCCACGGACCCGGGAGCTGGGCGTCACGGATCCGGCCTGGCTTGGGCGGCACGCGGCGGGCGCCGACCCGCGGACCTGTGCGGCCGCGCTGGTGACTAGGGCTTGATTACCGTGCCATCCAATCTCCGAATTGTCTCAAACCCGTAGTACGGCGTGCCGTCGGGCTTGAGCTCGTTCATCTGGAACTTGGCCGCCAGTTTTTCGTCAACTTCCATGCCCCAGCCAGGGCCTTCGTTGGCGTACAGATAGCCTTCTTTGATCGTTGGACAGCCCTTGAAGACCTCCTGCGCGGTCTCGGTGAAACCGGAATACTCCTGGATGCCAAAGTTATAGCAGGCCAGGTCCAGAGCCACGTTCGCCGCGTGGCCGATCGGCGACACGTCGCCAGGCCCGTGCCACGCCGTCTTCACCCCGAAAACCTCGCCCATCGCCGCCACCTTGCGCGCCGGAGTCACGCCTCCCATCTGGCTGACATGCATGCGCATGTAGTCGATCAGCCGTTCGGCGATCAACGGTGTCCACTCGTGGGGGCTGTTGAATAGCTCTCCCATGGCCATGGGGGTTGCGCACTGCAGTCTAATCTGGCGAAAGTAGGCGATGTCCTCGGGTGAAAGCACGTCTTCCAGGAAGAACAGCTTGAACTGCTCGACGTCCTTGGCGAACTGCACTGCCTGGTTGGGCGCAACCCGCTCGTGGACATCGTGCAGCAGTTCGATTTCATCGCCGAGTTGTTTGCGGCACTCTTCCAGCAGCTTCAGGGTTCGCCGCATATACAACGCCGGCTCGTAGACCGGACCGTCATGTAGGGCCGTCATTCTCACTCCCGAGGAGCCTCTCATGGGCGCCAGATCCCGCGCACCGCCGTAAGCCTCCAGGCCCGGCACGCCGACTTGCACGCGCACGTGCCGGAACCCCCGTTTTACAATGGCGTGCGCCTGGTCGATCGTTTCCTGGATCTCGCTGCCGCCGGCATGCGTGTAACAGGTCACGGCCTCCCGGCACTTGCCACCCAGAAGCTGGTAGACCGGCATTCCGGCCTGACGACCTTTGATGTCCCAGAGCGCCTGGTCCACGCCGCTGATGGCGTTGTTGAGGACGGGACCATTGCGCCAGTAGGACGAGTCGTAACACATCTGCCAGATATCGTCGATGCGGTCGGCAGGCTTGCCGATCAGGAGCGGTTTCAGGTAGCGGTCTACCGCCAGGGCGACCACCTGGGCGCGCAACGTGAAAGAAGCGCACCCATAACCATAAAGCCCGTCCTGGTCCGTGACGACCTTCACCACGCAAAGCGGCACCTTGGAAGGCGCCGTCAAGATCGCGTGAACATCGACGATCTTCGGAGACGGCATTCCGCGGGTGGCTCGCTCCACGCGCGACTGCGCCTCCAACTCTCGCTTAGTGATGAATCCAGCCGCCACTCCCGAGGCGGCCATCCGCAATAGGGTACGTCGCTTCATCTTCACATCTCCACTCTGTCAGTCTCGTCTTCCTGCCTCAGGCCGTCGCGGGCGCCGGGGCGTAGGCGCACCGGCGGCCAGCCTCGAACAGGGCCAGGACGTTCTCGGGCGGGACGTCGGGCTGGATGTTATGCACTGCTCCCAGGACGTACCCGCCGCCCTTGCCCATGATGTCAAACATTCGCCTTGCCTCTGCGCGCACCTGATCCGGGGTGCCCTGCGGGAGCAGCCGATGGTTGTCAATGCCGCCCCAAAAGGAGACGCGGTCCCCGAATTCGCGTTTCAGGCGCTGTGGCTCCATGTCCTTGGCGGTGACCTGTACCGGGTTGATGGCGTCAACCCCCATTGCAATGAAATCATTGATCAGGCGCCAGGTGGAGCCGCAGGAGTGATAGAGAATCTTGGCGCCGGTTCGTGCGTGGACCGTTTCCAAAGCGCGTTTCTGATAAGGCCAGATCAACTGGCGGTAAAGAGCCGGTGAGCAGACCGGCCGGTCCTGCAGGCCCACGTCGTCGCCGAACGCCACGACATCGATAAGGTCGCCGATGACGTCGAGTGCGCGCCGATTCAGCTCGATGAGGTTCTCGAGCACGGCCTCCATCAAGGCCGTGAAAAGATCATGGTTCTGCCCGAGATCGTAATACCAGTCCTGAAAGCCCCGCAGGTACTGAGTCTGGTGCACGAGGTGGAAGCGAGAGTTGTACATCACGGCGTAGTCGGTTTCCTCGCGGAGCCGGCGTGTCCGCTCGCGGAGGCCGCGGTACCGGCCCGGGTCCGTCGGGTCGGGCAACGGGTAACGGGCGATAGTCTGGACCGTGATTTCGCCTGCGAGCGGACTGTGCACCTGGTCATAGTACTGGCACCCCTCGGGCTTGATGCGGACGACGCCCCACTCGTCCTTCCACCTACCGTCCGGGTACTCTTCGTCCGCGATGACGTCCGGAGGGCCGAACGAGATGGCTCGCACGTCCACGTCCAGATACTTCAGGACCTCCTCGTCCATCTCGACTACCTGTTGCATGCGGTCCAGCATGGCGCCCGCACGGCCGAACCCGAGGCGCGCGCAGAGGTTGTCATATGCGCCCTTCACCATACTGCTGAAGCGGGCCGTGCCTAGATCCATGGGCACCCGGTCGGGCTCACGGTGTTCCAGCGCGGCAACCACGCGTTCTCGATGAGTCATGCAGCCTCCTCCTCGGGGCGGGCGATTCGCCTGCCACTCGGCCTTTTTATGAATGCCTCGCGCCGGTTCATTCCGGCGCGCAAATCTCCACTTTGGACTCTTCGCTCTGAATCAGTATACCTCCAGGCCCCATCCCAGCAGTTTCGGATATTCCCGCTCGTGAAGCTGATCCAAGCCTGGAACGGCGGAGCTATCGAGTCATTTGGAGATTTGGGCTGTCAGGGCTGTATTTTCGGGGAGGCTTTCCCACGGGCTGAGGAGCCAGACAACGGGCAGGTATTTGACAACAGGCAGCGTCCCCGGCGGCAGAGTCCGTAGCGGTCAACTGGTATTAAGAAATGCCCTGGACAGGCTCTGCCAGAGCACGCGGCACAACTGATCGGCCGACAGAATCCGGCGCGTGCCGCGGTGCAGATAGCGAATGCGGTAAAGCCGTTCGATGATCAGGGCCAACAGCAGGAGCAGCCAGACCACCAGAATGCTGTTAGCATGGTGATGGCAGATGTGTTCCAGCCCGTAACGGTTCTTGGCGTCGTTGAACCCCTGATTCTCGATTTTCCAGCGGCTCTTGGCCAGATGATACGGGGAGAGACTGCCGACACGGCGGGAAGGCAAGTTGGTCAGCCACTGAGCCTCGACGATGGTGTGGTCGGGTTTGTGTTGGCGATAGCGGAGGACGCGGACCCGGTCCCAATGGAGCGTTTCCCAAGGGGCGAAGTCGTCTGCATCCCAGACTTCCACGCGGTCCTTGCCGTCGTGGTAGACGCGTGTCGGGGGAGCGCCAGCGAAGCGGCGTTCTACAGACTGCGAAAGCTCCGGGAGGTTATCCTTGAGGCGCGCGATGACCGCAATGCCGGCCCGACCTAGAGCAGGCGGCTCACCTCCCGTTTGATCTCCTGTCTAACCGTTTCAGCCGTTTTTTTCTGCGGAGTGAGCGTGTCCTCCACGGGCCGCAAGCGGCAGATCCGCTTACTGACTTCCACTAGTTCATGGCTGAGCCGTTGATAATTGCGGAACTCGGCGATTTCCTGTTCCGCTTTGCGCACGGCTGCCGGAGTCGGCAACGCTTCGGTGAGGGTCTTTCCATGCCATTTGTAGGTGAGGCGCATGATGGGGCCGTGGCCAGGGTCGTCGGGGCGCGAACAATGGCAGTTCGGTTTTCGGCATCGGAACACGGCTCCGACGACGGAACCAGGGCGCATGTCTTTGAGATCGTTCAGAGCGCGGAGGAGTTCGGTTCGGCGCGTTTCCAAGCTGGGAAGGGACTCAGGCATAGGCCTCCTTTCTAGATGTATTATATACTTCTAGATACGCCGTGACAATCCGACCTTCCCGAAAAACTCCAACATTCATGTCGCGCACACCCAGAATTTCCTTTTCTCTTCTTGTCGTCCGTGTGTTATACTCGTTCGTACTAAAAGACCAACGCCATGGCCGTACCGAACTGAAGGGGACGGCGCGTGGCTGACAGAATGAGGTTTTTACTCGCAAAGGAGTATCAGGTGAAAAATTCGTGCAGAGTGTGGAGTTTGGCTGCCGGCATTGCATTGGTCGTGTTGCTTGCCGCACCTCTATTAGCACAAGTGGAGAGGGCCAGCCTCGTCGGTACCATCAGGGACAATAGCGGCGCTGTTGTTTCGGATGTCGAAGTAAAGATAACGCATGAAACCACCAACGTAACGGTGACCGTGCAGACGAACCAAACAGGCGATTTTGCGGTCGTTGACCTGATCCCCGGCAGCTATACGGTCAACGCGGCGCACGCGGGATTTTCGACGCGCAGCTACAAGGGCATTGTGCTCCAAGTCGCTCAGACGGGACGATTGGATATAACCCTGGAAGTGGGAGCCGTGGAACAGACCATCGAAGTGACGGGCGCGGCCCCACTGATGCAAACCGAGAACTCCACGGTGGGCCAGGTGATTTCCAGCGATCCGATCAACGCCCTGCCGCTGAACGGCCGAAATTTTGTCCAGCTTGCCATGATGGCGCCCGGGGTGTCGGGGTTGGATTACGCCCCTTCTGGCGGCATCAACTCCGGGCAGCGAGACGATGAAATGCGGCCCGGGGGCACGGAGTTGCAAGCTGCTGGCGCTACGATGATGCAGAACGAAGTTCTGATCGACGGCGTAGACAACAGCGAGATCATCTCCGGGACCTTTGTCGTGCGTCCCATGATCGAGGGCGTGCAGGAGTTCCAGGTGATCACCAACAACGCGGGGGCCGAGTTTGGCCGGGCTGGGGGAGCCACCCTCGTGATCAACACCAAATCGGGCGGCAACGATGTGCACGGCTCGGCCTACGAGTTTCTGCGCAACACTGTTTTTGATGCGAAGAACTTCTTCGACCGGGTGGGACAGGCAAATCCCCCGTACAAAATGAACCAGTTTGGCGCCAGCGTGGGAGGGCCGGTGGTGCTACCCCACTACAATGGGCGCGACCATACCTTCTTCTACATGGACTACGAAGGCCAGCGCGAGATATATGGCCTGACCTATACGTCGACCGTTCCGACGGCGGCCATGCGCGCGGGGAATTTTCAAGGGGTAGTGGCGAACGGAATCTTCGATCCGGCCACCACGACGCTAACGGGCACAACCTATAACAGAACCCCGTTCCCGAACAACCAGATTCCCGCCAACCGCTTCGATCCCATCGCCGCCCAACTGGTGAATCTCTATCCGCTCCCTCAGACGACGGCCTTGGCCAACAACTACGTCTCGAACCCGACCAAACGAAGCGAGGTGGAGCGCGCGGACGTGCGCGTCGATCATCAATTCTCCGCCAAGGACACGATGTTTGCCAGGTACTCTATTGACTTGACCTACTTCACCATCCCGAATACTCTCAACGACGCTATCGGCGGCAATGAGAACAGCTTCGCCGGGCCCGGCGATGAGCGCGGGATGAATTCGGTGATCGCCGATACTCACAGTTTCAGTCCCAACATGGTCGGTGATTTCAGGTTCGGCTATACTAGAATCGACTATTCTCTTACCCCCAGCGTGCTCACAGATCCCGCCTGGGGCAAGATTCCCGGCAGGGATGCCACCGATCCGTACCAGCCTTCGGCGCCCATCATCTCGCCCTCTGGCTGGTATGGGCTGGGCGACTCAAGGTCGCTGAACGCGATTCGGAACGAGGATAACAAAGATATCATCGGCAACCTGACGTGGCAAAAGGGCGCGCACAACCTCAAGTTCGGGGGCGAACTGCGCCGCCGCTGGGTGAGTGAGACCGCCAGCACGCAGGGCCAGAGCGCGTTCGGCCGCTTCAACTTCAGCGGCGCTTACACGAACAATCCGGCGTCGCCCTCCGGCACCGGCTACGTGGGGGCCAGCATGCTGCTGGGGCTTCCCACCAACATTGCGCGCGAAATGTTCATCGCAGAGGTGAAGAACATCTACACTTGGGAGCCCAACTTTTACTTCCGGGACCAATGGCGTATCGGTCGCAACCTCACGCTGAACCTGGGGGTGCACTATGAAGTGAATACTCCGTTCGTGGAGGGAAACAATAACTGGGGGGTCTTCGATTCTGTGCAGGCGAAGATGCTGGTCGCCGGCCAGAACGGCGTCAACCGTTATGCGGGTCTGAAGACCGACTGGGGCGACATCGGCCCGCGCGTCAGTTTCGCCTATTCGGCAGGCCCCAAGACAGTCATCCGGGGCGGTTTCGGAAGATTCTTCGACCCTCAGGAGGCCCAAAATAACGTCCGCCAGTCGAGTCAGTTCCCGTGGGATTTCATCTACACGTACACCCCGGGCGACATCATTCCCGGTCCAACCGTGTCCCAGGGTTTCCCGACGTTGGCTGCAGAGGAAGCCACGGGCATCGATCTAAAGAACCTCAACAATCTTTTCGGCAACCTGAGGGCGGTAGCGCTGAATTTCAAGAACGCCTCCTATAACGAGTACAATTTCGGCGTTCAGCGAAGATTCACATCCACCTTCGCGCTGACGGTGAGCTACGTGGGCGCCGACGGCTCGCATGAAGCATGGACCCCAGGGATCGACGTCCCCACACCCGGTCCCGGCGCTATTCAGCTCCGCCGGCCATATAACGCGTTGTACCCGAACGTGTCGGCGATTTCGTACCTGGAGTCCGCCGCCAATTCGGCCTACGACTCCATGCAGGTTTCGCTGGAGAAACGGGTCAGCCACGGCCTGTATTTCATCGGAAATTGGACCTGGGGCCATTCACGCGATAACGCCAGCGTGATGAACCCACTCAATCGCCGGGTCGAGTGGGGCAATGCGGCGGCCGATTTGAGACACCAGGCCCGCATCAACTGGACGTACGCCTTGCCGTTCGGCCCCGGGCAGACCTTCCTGAACAAGTCTGTTGCCGGTAAGGTCGTCGGAGGTTGGGAATTGGCCGGAATCGCCGTGCTGCAGAGCGGGGTGCCCTTTAGCGTTGTCACTTCCAGCGACCCCACCAACACGGGCTCGGGCAGTCCGAGGGCCAATGTGGTGTCCGGCGTGAGTGACACACTCGACAACCCCTCGGTTGGCCTCTGGTTCAACCCGGCCGCCTTTTCCATCCCCACGGCCTACAATTGGGGCAATGCCGGACGGGATATACTGTTCGCGCCCGCGATCTACAACGTTGACTTTGCCCTTTCGCGGAAGTTCAAGATCCGAGAGAAGAGCAATTTCTCAATTCGTTGGGAGACGTTCAATACCTTTAACACGCCGCAGTTCGCGGCTCCGGCCTCCACGATTGGTAACGTGGGCGTAGGTGCAATTACCGCAACGGTGCGCTCAAATCGCCAGATGCAGGTGGCATTGAGACTGGGGTGGTGATCTGAATCCCCTGGCGGGGCGGCGGCAAGCCGCCCCGCTTTTCAATCCGGAACCACACATTTGAAGGCGAAAGAATGCAGAGGGGGAGTGTTCTGCAAATGGCGGCAATGGCCGCCGGCATGGGCGCACTCACGGATCGCGCCGCCAAGGCGGAAGCCCAGGTCGCCCGCGCCACGCGGGGCATGCCATCGCCCAAAATCAGAGACATTGAACTTATCCTCACTCAGCCCGATACCGTCCGGCTTACCATCGTCAAGGTCCTGACCGATCAGGACGGGCTGTATGGGTATGGTTGCGCTACGTTTACCCAACGGGCGGACCTGGTGAACATTGCGCTCGAAAAATATCTGAAACCGTTCCTGGTCGGCAAGCCCGCTGACCGGATCGACGATACGTGGCAGGCCTGCTACAACAGTTCGTACTGGCGCAACGGGCCGGTGCTGAACAATGCCATCAGCGGGATCGACCACGCGCTGTGGGACATCAAGGGCCGCCAGGCCGGCATGCCGGTCTATGAGCTGCTGGGCGGCAAGTGCCGCGAGGCGGCGGAATGCTACGTCCATACTTACCCGGCGCCGACATATCAGGTTGCCATCCAAAACGCCCGCCGTTCGATGGAGCAAGGATTCCGCAATGTGCTGGTGGACCCCATCGTGCCGGGTATGGGCCAGTTCCGCGGCTCGACTGCCGGCGCCGCCGCCATGAGTGGGCTGCATGAAGGCCCGGTTTTCGAGTCCGGGATCTTTGCCGGGACTGCCCTCAAATGGCTGGAGGAATGCCGCAAGCAACTGGGCGAGGAAGTCGGACTCATGTGCGACATCCACGAGCGGGTCACGCCCAACGAAGCCGTGCAGCTTGCGAAGGAGGTCGAGAGGTTGAAGATGTTCTTCATGGAGGATCTGTTGTCTCCCGAGGACATTGCCTACTTCCGGCAGATTCGCGAGCAGTGCTCCACCCCCATGGCCATGGGCGAGCTGTTCAACAGCCCGCATGAATGGACGCCGCTCATACAGGAACGCCTGATCGATTACATGCGCATGCACGTTTCCCAGATGGGCGGCGTGACGCCCGCCCGCAAGGTGGCGGCCATGGGCGAGATCCTGGGCGTTAAGACCGCGTGGCATGGACCGAAAGATACCGATCCCATCGGCCAGGTGGCCCACCTCCATCTGGATTTGGCTTGCTACAACTTTGGAATCCAGGAGTTTACGGGTTTCTCCGACCGGGTGAAGGAGGTGTTCAAGCCCTGCCCGGAGGTGAAGAACGGCTATATGTATGCCAACGATGCGCCTGGTTGGGGCATGGAAGTGGATGAGAAGATGGCGGCCAGGTATCCGTATGGCGGTGGCGAGGAGGAAGACGACCTCAAGCGGTTGAACGGCGGCTGGAGTGAGATTCGCCGCCGCGACGGCACGATCATTAAGCAGTAAGAAGGGCGAGTTTTCGGCGACCGGATACGGCCGCGTTCCCGTTGGGAATCACGGTCGCGCCAACGATGTCTCGTGGGGTCATTGGTTCCGCGCTGCCTCGTGAATCAGCTGCGCCGACTTAGCGCGGCGTTCTGGACCTGGCGGAGCGGCAAATGTGCTCCGCCCTTCGAATGTGAGGCAAGAGGAACATGCAAAGACGGAATCTTTTGAAAATGGCCGCAGTGGCCGGAGGAATGAGCGTACTCACGGAGCGCGCCCGAAAGGCGGAGGCGCAGGTGGCGCGGGCGACCCGGGGCATGCCGTCGCCCAAGATTAAAGACGTGCAGGTCATAGCGGCGCAGGTCCACCAGATACCGTTTGCAGGCGAACCCCCAGACGCCGCAGGTACCAGTACCGTGCGTTTGTCTGTGGTCAAGATCATCACCGATCAAGACGGGCTTTATGGGTATGGATGCAGCACCTTCACGCAACGAGGGGAACTGGTGAATGCGGCTGTCGAGAAATACCTCAAGCCGTTCCTGATGGGTAAGCCCACAGATCGCATCGACGACCTCTGGCAGGCCTGCTACAACAGTTCGTACTGGCGCAATGGCCCGGTACTGAACGTGGCCATCGGCGGTGTGGATCAGGCGCTGTGGGACATCAAGGGCCGGCAAGCCGGCATGCCGGTGTATCAACTGCTGGGTGGCAAGTGCCGCGAGGCGGCGGACACCTACGTCCACGTCACCGCCCCAGACCTCCGGCGCGTACTGGAAGACGCCAAGCGCGCAGTCAAGGAGCAGGGTTTCCGCAACATTCTGCTGAACCCCGGCTACCAGACCCCGGGCCCCAGCCTGCGTGATGGCGCCGTCGGCACCGGCGACTTAGGCACCAACTCGATTTTCGATTCCGAGCTTTTTGCCAGGCGGTCGCTCCAATACATGGAAGCGTTCCGTAAGGAATTGGGTGATGAGGTCGGACTGATGGTCGACATTCACGAGCGGCTCGCGCCCAACAAGGCCGTGCAGCTTGCCAAAGACATGGAGAAATTGAAGCTGTTCTTCGTGGAAGACCTGTTATCCCCCGAGGACATCGCTTACTTCCGGCAGATTCGCCAGCAGTGCGCCACGCCGCTGGCCATGGGCGAGCTGTTCAACAGCCCGCACGAATGGACGCCGCTGATTCAGGACCGGCTCATCGATTACATGCGCATGCACGTTTCCCAGATGGGTGGCCTGACGCCGGCGCGCAAGGCGGCGGCGCTGGGTGAGATCCTGGGCGTCAGGACCGCGTGGCACGGGCCGCCGGATACCTCTCCGGTGGGAATGGCCGCGCAACTGCACCTGGACTTGGCCTGCTACAACTTTGGCATCCAGGAGTTCACCTTCTTTTCCGACCAGGCCAAGGAGATCTTCAGGGGCTGCCCGGAGGTGAAGAACGGTTACATGTACGCCAACGACTTGCCTGGTTGGGGCATGGAAATAGATGAGAAGCTGGCGGCCAAATATCCCTACGGGACTGACGAACAGGGCGACCGCCAGCGGTTGAACGGCGGCTGGGGCGAGCTCCGGCGCCGTGACGGCACCATCGTCAAGCAGTGAGAACGTAGCCGCTTCCAGGCTGCGGATAAGGAGAGATTATGCATAGGCGAAATATCTTGAAAATGGCCGCCTTGGCTGGCGGTATGGGCGTATTCACGGAGCGCGCCAGAAAGGCGGAAGCTCAGGTTGCCCGCGCCACGCGGGGGATGCCCTCGCCGAAAATCAAAGATGTTCAGGTCATCGCCACACAGCCCGCTTCCGCTCGCTTGACGATCGTCAAAATCGTCACCGATCAGGATGGCCTCTACGGGTATGGCTGCGGCACATTCACGCAGCGGGCGGATCTCGTAAACGCGGCAGTCGAAAAATATCTGAAGCCGTTCCTGATTGGCAAGCCTGCCGACCGGATCGACGATACCTGGCAGGCTTGCTATAACAGCTCCTACTGGCGCAACGGCCCGGTGCTCTACAACGCCATCAGTGGAGTGGATGAGGCGCTGTGGGACATCAAAGGCCGGCAAGCCGGCATGCCGGTCTATGACGTGCTGGGCGGCAAATGCCGGGAGGCGGCCGACACCTACGTGCACGTTTCCGGTCCCGACAACTCGCAGATCATCGAATCCTGCCGGCGCTTCATGGAGCAGGGGTTCCGTAACCTGCGGCTGCAGGCCAGCGTGCCGGGCATGGCGGACACCACGGGGCCGGGAATGTTCGGCCGCACAACGTCTAATGCTGTCCGTGGCCTGCATGAAGGCCGGGTTTTCGAGTCCGCCGCTTCTATACCGCGCGCGCTCAAATGCCTGGAGGAGTGCCGCAAGCAACTGGGCGAAGAGGTCGGGCTGTTGTACGACGTGCACGAGCGCCTCACGCCCAACGAGGCGGTCCAGTTCGCCAAGGACGTGGAGCACTTGAAGCTGTTCTTCCTGGAAGACCCGTTAGCGCCTGAGGATATTGCCTATTTCCGCCAAATCCGACAGCAGTGCGCGACACCGCTTGCCATGGGCGAGTTGTTCACCAGCCCGCACGAATGGACGACCCTGATCCAGGAACGGTTGATCGATTACATGCGCATGCATCTATCCGATATCGGCGGTCTGACACCAGCCCGCAAGGCGGCGGCGATGGGCGAAATCATGGGGGTGAAGACGGCGTGGCACGGACCGGGCGATGTCTCGCCCATCGGCCATGCCGCCCAACTTGCTCTCGACTTGTCTTGCTACAACTTCGGCATCCAGGAACACACGCCGTTCAACGACCGCGTTCGAGAAGTTTTCAAGGGCTGCCCGGAGGTCAAGAACGGCTACATGTATGCGAACGAGGCGCCCGGCTGGGGTATGGAAGTGGATGAAAAGCTGGCCGCCAAGTATCCCTACGGCGCCTCCGAACAGGGAGAGGATAAGCTCTTGAACGGCGGCTTTGGCGAGATCCGCCGCCGCGACGGCACCATCATCAAGCAGTAAAACGCGGCAACTTTAACTTTACTCACACCCGTTGCGGGAGAACAACATGCATCGACGGAACGTTTTGAAAATGGCTGCAATGGCCGGCGGCCTGGGTGCATTCACCCAGCGCGCTGCCAAGGCGGAGGCGCAGGCCGCTCGCGCCACACGGGGCATGTCTTCGCCCAAAATCAAAGATATTCAGGTCATAGCCACCCAGCCTGATCGGGTGCGTTTAACCGTGGTCAAGATCATCACCGACCAGGACGGGCTCTATGGCTATGGCTGCGGAACGTTCACACAGCGCGCGGAACTGGTGAACATGGCCGTTGACCGATACTTGAAGCCGTTCCTGCTCGGCAAGCCCGCCGACCGCATCGACGATACCTGGCAGGCCTGCTACGACAGCTCTTACTGGCGCAACGGCCCGGTGCTGAACAATGCCATCAGCGGGGTGGACGAAGCGCTGTGGGACATCAAGGGCCGGCAGGCCGGCATGCCGGTCTATCAACTGCTGGGCGGCAAGTGCCGCGAGGCGGCGGAGGTCTACGTACACGCCGGCGGCGCCGACACGAAGGAGATGCTCGAAAGAGCCCGGGGCTTCATCGGGCAGGGCATCCGCAATATACTGTTGAATCCCACCTACGTGACCAGCGGCGCCGCGCTGCATAAAAGCCCCGTTTTTGAGTCCGCTCCTTTCGCCAGGCGTGCGCTCAATTGGCTGGAGGAATTCCGTAAGCAACTGGGCGGGGAAGTCGGCCTGCTGTGCGACGTGCATGAGCGGGTCACACCCAACGAGGCGGTGCAGCTTGCCAAAGATGTCGAAGAGTTTAAACTGTTCTACCTGGAAGACGCGTTGTCACCGGAGGATATCGCTTATTTCCGCCAGATTCGCCAGCAGTGCGCCACCCCGCTTGCCATGGGCGAGTTGTTTAGCAGCCCGCACGAATGGACGCCGCTCATCAGCGAGCGCCTGATCGATTACATGCGCATGCACGTTTCCGATATGGGCGGCGTGACGCCCGCCCGCAAGGTTGCCGCGATGGGTGAGATGTTGGGCGTCAAGACCGCGTGGCACGGGCCACCCGACGTTTCCCCCATCGGCCAGATGGCTCAGTTGCACTTGGATCTGGCCTGTTACAACTTCGGCGTACAGGAGTACACCTTCTACTCCGACCGGGTCAAGGAGGTGTTCAAGGGCTGCCCGGAGGTCAAGAACGGTTACATGTATGCGAACGAGGCGCCCGGCTGGGGAATGGAAGTGGATGAGAAAATGGCGGCCAAATATCCGTTTGGCGCTAGCGATCAGGGCGAACGAGGGCCGTTGAACGGCGGCTGGGGCGAACTCCGCCGCCTTGATGGAACCCTGGTCAAACAGTAGGATGCGGGTCTTCGAGGTGGGGCAGACCATCGCCTTTCGCGCTCTGCCGAAACCGGCGGACGGCGGAAACCGATTGACTGCCCCACGTTGACTGCGGTCCCGAAGCAGAATGACGAATTGAGGAAGACAATGCAGCGACGGCACGTTTTGAAAATGGGTGCGCTGGCTGGCGGTCTAGGTGCTATCACGGAACGGGAACGGCAGGCGCAGGCTCAGGTCGCCCGCGCCACCCGGGGAACGCCTTCTCCGAAGATCAAGGACGTTCAGGTCATCGCGATGCAGATTCCGGCGAGCCGCCCTGCGGCGATTGCGCGGCCTGGCAGCGTGCGTTTGTCTGTGGTCAAGATCATCACCGATCAAGACGGGCTTTATGGGTATGGATGCAGCACCTTCACGCAACGAGGGGAACTGGTGAATGCGGCCATCGAGAAATACCTGAAACCGTTCCTCATCGGCAAGCCTACCGATCGTATCGACGATCTCTGGCAGGCCTGCTACAACAGCTCCTACTGGCGCAACGGCCCGGTACTGAACAATGCCATCAGCGGTGTGGATGAGGCCCTGTGGGACATCAAGGGGCGGCAAGCCGGCATGCCGGTCTATCAACTGCTGGGCGGCAAGTGCCGTGAGGCGGCGGACACCTATGTCCACATAACCGGCCCCGACATCCCGGCTGTGCTGGAAGATGCCCACCGCATGATGGAGCAGGGCTACCACAACCTGCTGCTGAACCCCACCTACGCGCAAGGAGTCGGCGGGCTGCATGAAGGCGGCAGCGGCACCGGCACCTTAGGTACCAGCTCGGTTTTCCAATCCGCGATCTTTGCCAGGACCGCGCTCAAGTGGCTGGAGCAACTGCGCACGCAACTGGGCGACGAAATTGGGCTGATGTGCGACATCCACGAGCGGCTCACGCCCAACGAGGCCGTGCAGCTTGCCAAGGACGCGGAGAAATTGAAGCTCTTTTTCCTGGAGGATCTGTTATCTCCTGAGGATCTTGCCTATTTCCGGCAGATTCGCCAACAGTGCGCCACGCCGATCGCCATGGGCGAGCTGTTCAACAGCCCGCACGAATGGACGCCGCTGATCAGCGAGCGGCTGATCGATTACATGCGCATGCACGTTTCCCAGATGGGCGGGCTGACGGCGGCCCGCAAGGTGGCGGCGCTGGGCGAGATCACGGGTGTCAAGACAGCCTGGCACGGGCCTCCGGACACATCGCCGGTGGGGCACATGGCGCAAGTGCATATGGACCTGGCGTGCTACAACTTCGGCATCCAAGAGTTTACGTTCTATGCCGACTTGACCAAGGAGCTTTTCAAGGGCTGCCCGGAGGTGAAGAACGGTTACATGTACGCGAACGATGCGCCAGGCTGGGGGATGGAAGTGGATGAGAAACTGGCGGCCAAGTATCCCTACGGGAGCCTCGAAGAGGGCGAGCGCAAGCAGTTGAACGGCGGCTGGGGCGAGCTTCGCCGCCGCGATGGTAGCGTTATCAAGCAGTGACAGGCGAGCCTTTGAAAGTTGAAGTGGATCGCGCTCCACAGGGAGACTGGTGCGATGATGTGAACCCTGGGAGGCGGTGACATGCCGCCCCGCTTGTGAAGCAGGATGACGAATCGAGGAACAAGATGCAACGACGTAATATTCTGAAAATGGCCGCCATAGCCGGCGGCATGGGTGCTCTCACCCAACGAGCTGTCCAGGCGCAAGCCCAGGCTGCCCGCGCCACGCGGGGCATGCCCTCGCCCAAGATCAAAGATATTCAGGTCATAGCCACGGAGCCCGATTCGGTGCGCCTGACGGTCGTCAAGGTCATTACCGATCAGGACGGGCTGTATGGATACGGCTGTGGCACGTTCACGCAGCGGACGGACCTCGTGAACCTGGCTGTTGAAAAATATCTGAAGCCGTTTCTGGTCGGCAAGCCCGCTGACCGGATCGACGATATCTGGCAGGCTTGCTACAACAGTTCCTACTGGCGCAACGGGCCGGTGCTGAACAACGCCATCAGCGGGGTGGACGAGGCGCTATGGGACATCAAGGGGCGCCAAGCCGGCATGCCTGTCTATGACCTGTTGGGCGGCAAATGCCGCGAGGCGGCGGATTGCTACGTCCACATTAACGGCGACGATAACCGGCAGGTGATCGAAAACGGCCGCCGCGCCATGGAGCAGGGAATGCGTAACCTGCGACTGGACGCCCACGTGCCGGGAATGGGCGGTTTCCTCGGCGCGGTCAGCGGCGCCGCGGTCCGCGGGCTGCGTGAAGGTCCGGTTTTTGAGTCCGCCGCTTTTGCGAGGGCCGGCGTCAAATTGCTGGAGGAGTGCCGCAAGCAACTGGGCGACGAGGTCGGACTGATATACGACGTGCACGAGCGGGTTTCGCCCAATGAAGCGGTGCAGTTCTGCAAAGAGGTCGAGAAGCTGAAGATGTTCTTCGTGGAAGATGCATTGTCTCCGGAAGATATCGTCTATTTCCGCCAGATTCGCCAGCAGTGCGCCACCCCGCTTGCCATGGGCGAGTTGTTTAGCAGCCCGCACGAATGGACGCCGCTCATCCAGGAGCGCCTGATCGATTACATGCGCATGCACGTTTCTGATATGGGCGGAGTGACTCCCGCCCGCAAGGTTGCCGCGATGGGTGAGATCTTGGGCGTCAAGACCGCGTGGCACGGGCCACCCGACGTTTCCCCCATCGGCCAGGTTGCGCATCTCCACTTAGACGTGGCCTGCTACAATTTCGGAGTCCAGGAGTTCACCGGCTTCTCCGACCGGGTCAAGGAGGTGTTCAAGGGCTGCCCGGAGGTCAAGAACGGTTACATGTATGCGAACGAGGCGCCCGGCTGGGGAATGGAAGTAGATGAGAAGCTGGCGGCCAAATATCCATATGGCACGAACGAGGAGGGTGCGCGAAAGCAGTTCAACGGCGGCTGGGGTGACATCCGCCGTCGCGACGGCAGCGTTATCAAGCAGTGACAGGCGAGCCTTTGAGAATTGAAGTGGATCGCGTTCCACATGGCGGTCGCAACCCCGCGAAGCTTCGCGGGTATACCGGATTTGCCTCCAGTTTGCATGGAAACTGGTGTGATGATGTGAACCCTGCGGGGCGGTAACATACCGCCCCGCTTCTGAGGCAGGATGACGAATCGAGGAACAAGATGCATAGACGGAACGTTTTGAAGATGGCCGCAATGGCCGGTGGTCTCGGTGTATTCACGGAGCGCACTGCCAAGATGGAAGCTCAGGTTGCGCGCGGCACGCGGGGCTTGCCCTCGCCCAAGATCAAAGATATTCAGGTCATAGCCACGCAGCCCGATGGTGTGCGCTTGACCGTCGTCAAGATCCTTACCGATCAGGACGGGCTCTATGGCTATGGCTGCGGCACGTTCACCCAGCGGGCGGAGCTCGTGAACGCGGCCGTCGAAAAATACCTGAAGCCGTTCCTCCTCGGAAAGGAGGCGGACCGGATCGACGATATCTGGCAGGCCTGCTATAACAGCTCCTACTGGCGCAACGGGCCGGTGTTGAACAATGCCATCAGCGGGGTGGACCAGGCGCTCTGGGATATCAAGGGACGGCAGTGCGGAGTGCCCGTCTACCAGTTGCTCGGCGGCAAGTGCCGGGAGGCCGCAACTTGCTTTGCCACCACCGGCGGCCGCAACTACGGGGAAGTGGTCGATTCCATTCGCAAATTGCAGTCTGCCGGTTACCGGCACTTCCGCGTAAACGCGAATTCCCGCGACGGATCGGCGCCGCGTCCGGCGGCCCCGAAGTCTCTGGTGGAGGGCGTGCGCGGAGACCGGGCCACCAGATTGCGCACCACTTACGGCCTCTTCGAGGAAATCCGCAAGCAGTTGGGCGACGAGCCGGAACTCATGACCGACATCCACGAGGGCATCACGCCTCAACAGGCTGTGCAATTCGCCAAGGACTGCGAGCATTTCCGCCTTTTTTTCATCGAGGACATTCTCTCGCCGGAAGACATTGCCTACTTCCGGTTGATCCGGCAGCAGTGCACCACTCCCATGGCCATGGGCGAACTGTTCAACAGTCCACACGAATGGACGCCGTTGATTGCCGAACGGCTGATCGACTACATCAGGTTGCACGTTTCACAAGCCGGTGGGCTCACGCCGTGCCGCAAGATTGCGATACTCGGAGAGTTTTTCGGGGTGAAGACCGCATGGCACGGGCCGCCGGACGTTTCCCCCGTCGGCCAGGTCGCCCACTTGCACTTGGATTTGGCCTGCTACAGCTTCGGAATCCAGGAGTACACCGGTTTTTCCGACCGGGTCAAGGAGGTGTTCAGCGGCTGCCCGCGCATGGAGGGCTGCTACATGTATGCCAGTGAGGCGCCGGGATACGGGATGGAAGTCGACGAGAAAGCCGCGGCGCGGTACCCGTACGGCAATTCGAACGAGCCTCCGGCGCGCAAGAACCTGAACGGAGGTTGGGGCGAATCGCGTTTGCCGGACGGCACCGTGATCAAGATGTAAGCCCGCGATGTGGACCCTGTGGGGCGGTAGATTCCGCCCCGCTTCCGAAGCAGGATGACGAATCGAGGGACAAGATGCATAGACGGAACGTTTTGAAAATGGCCGCAATGGCCGGCGGTCCCGGTCTATTCACGGAGCGCGCTGCCCGAGTAGAAGCTCAGGTTGCGCGTGCCACGCGGGGCATGCCCTCGCCCAAGATCAAAGACATTCAGGTCATAGCCACGGCGCCCGATGGTATGCGCTTGACCGTCGTCAAGATTTTTACCGATCAGGACGGGCTCTATGGTTATGGCTGCGGCACCTTCACCCAGCGGGCGGAGCTTGTGAACGCGGCCGTTGAAAAATACCTGAAGCCGTTCCTGCTCGGCAAGCCCGCCGACCGGATCGACGATATCTGGCAGGCCTGCTATAACAGCTCCTACTGGCGCAACGGGCCGGTGTTGAACAATGCCATCAGCGGCGTGGACGAGGCGCTCTGGGATATCAAGGGGCGGCAGTGCGGAGTGCCGGTCTACCAGTTGCTCGGCGGCAAGTGCCGGGAGGCCGCAACTTGCCTTGCCACCACCGGCGGCCGCACCAATGGGGAAATCATCGATTCCATTCGCAAATTGCAGTCTGAAGGTTACCGGCACTTCCGCTTTGTCGGCCCCGACCCCGCTTTCTTCGACCCCTTCCGGGAACCCGCGTGGGAGCAGTTGCCCGTGAACCCGGCTGCCAAGCTGCGCGCCATTTACGTTCTTTTCGAGGAAATCCGCAAGCAGTTGGGCGACGAGCCGGAACTCATGACCGACATCCACGAGGGCATCACGCCTCAACAGGCCGTGCAATTCGCCAAGGATTGCGAGCATTTTCGCCTCTTTTTCATCGAGGACATTCTCTCGCCGGAAGACCTTGCCTACTTCCGGTTGATCCGGCAACAGTGCACCACTCCCATGGCCATGGGCGAGCTGTTCAACAGCCCGCATGAATGGACGCCGCTGATTTCCGAACGGCTGATCGACTACATCCGGCTGCACGTTTCACAAGCGGGCGGGATCACGCCGTGCCGCAAGGTTGCGATACTCGGAGAGTTTTTCGGGGTGAAGACCGCGTGGCACGGGCCGCCGGACGTTTCCCCCGTCGGCCAAACCGCCCACCTGCACTTGGATTTGGCCTCCTACAGCTTCGGAATCCAGGAGTATACCGGTTTTTCGGACCGGGTCAAGGAGGTGTTTAGTGGCTGCCCGCGCATGGATGGCTGCTACATGTATGCCAATGAGGCGCCGGGCTATGGGATGGAAGTTGACGAGAAAGCCGCTGCGAAGTATCCGTACGGCACAAGCGAGCCTCCGGCACGCAGGAGACTGAACGGAGGTTGGGGCGCAGCGCGCTCGCCGGACGGCTCCGTGATCAAGATGTAAGCTGCAATCGTGTTCCCGGGCGGCTCCGCGTCGGGGACCGTGGGATACCGGCCAATCTACTACAAGTTCCGCCATGCGGCGCACATCGACCCGTCCGACGCGTTGAGAGGGATCGCAAAGGCGTTTTGTCAGGAAGTTCTTCTGGATGAACGGTTGAACAGAAAATAGACGGGGACGCCGATGAGAATGATCGCCAAGCCGGGGAAAGTAGTGGCAGGCCGGTAAATAAAGAGAACCGTCAGAATTACCGCCGCGGCCAGGAGGTAAAGCGCGGGGACCACGGGATAACCAAAAGCGCGGTAAGGCCGCTCGGCGTCCGGCTGAAGCCGGCGCAGGCGAAAAACCCCCGCGATCGTAAGGATGTAGAAGAGTAGCGCTGCCGAGATGACGTAATCCAGCAGATTGCTATAAAGATTCCCGTAGGTCCCGGTGGAAGGCTGGTAGGTCCGGATCAGCACAAGCAATGCGGCCCACGCCCCTTGCATCGTCAAAGAAGCTCCCGGGACAGAAGCCCGATTCAAAGCAGCGGCACGCCGAAAAAAAAGGCCGTCCCGCGCCATGGCATAGTATGCCCGGGCACCCGACAATAGCTGCCCGTTCATGCAGCCAAATGCGGAGATCATGATGGTGACGGCCATCAGCCGGGCTCCGAACACCGGGAAGATGGCCTGGAGCACCGCGCTCGCAACGCGATCGGAGGGTGCGTGCTGCACCTGCTGGAACGGCAGAACTACGACGTACGCAATGTTGGCGCAGAGGAACAGGCCGATCACAAGGAACGTGCCGAGGGCCAAAGAGAGCGGAACATTGCGCCGTGGGTTCCTGACTTCGCCCGCCGTAAAGGTAATGTTGTTCCATGCGTCCGCCGCGAAAAGAGAGCCCACTTGGGCCACACAAAGAGCGACCAGCAGTCCGAAGCCCGTTTCCACGGAAAGGCCCGGCGCAATGGGCGCAACCCCCTGCGGGATCCAGGGATGGTCGAAGTTGGATTTCACGGCTTGGGCATTCCAGCCGAGAAAAATCCCCAGGCCGATCACACCCAGTAATGCTCCGATTTTTACGGACGTGAAGCAATTCTGGACTAGCTTCCCCCACTGGATGCCGCGCGTGTTGGTCCAGGTCAACAGCGCTATCAGCAGCACCCCCACAAGCTGGGCCGTCGACAAAGACAGGGCATAGCGGCTCGAAATAAGAATGGGCCGGACCAGGTAATTGCTTTCGGCAATGCGCGGCCACAGGATACCCAGATATCGCGCGAAACCGACCGCAACAGCGGCTACCGTACCGGTCTGTATGACCAGAAAAAGCGTCCATCCATACAGGAAGCCGCAAAGCGGAGACCAAGCTTCGCGCAAATAGACATACTGCCCCCCCGCGCGTGGCATCATAGCCGCCAGCTCACCGTAGGAGAGCGCGGCGGCCACCGTCAGCAGGCCCGTAATCACCCAGGAAACCAGCAGCCATCCGGTGCTTCCGACCTGACGGGCCATCTCGGCCGAGACAATGAAAATGCCGGTTCCAATCATGGACCCGGCCACAATCATGGTCGAATCGAAGAGCCCCAGGCTACACTTCAAATCATTCTTCGTTGGAGCTACTGCGGCTTTTGGCAGCATAGTGTTCACGGCACATTCCCGTTACGAAAAACGAACGGCGCGCAAGAGCGCGCGCGCCGCGGCTGGTCACGCTTCGTACTTCCACTCGCCGCCGACCATGGTCCGTTCGATGGGGATGTTGACCAGGGTTGAAGGATCGGATTTGTAAGGATCGCGCCCCAGCACCACCAGGTCGGCCAGTTTGCCGATTTCGATGGAGCCTTTCAGCTTTTCCTCATACGAGGCGTACGCCCCGTTGATGGTGCCCACGCGGATGGCCTCGTCCACGGTGATGCGCTGCTTCGGCCCCCACACGGTCCCTTTGGTGTCGGTGCGCGTGACCGCCGATTGCAGAAACATCATCGGCTCGAACGGCCCCGGCACGTAGTCCGACCCAATGGTCGGCCGGATGCCCGCGTCAATGAAGCTCCGCAGCGCGAACATGTGATTTAAGCGCTCCGGGCCGTACTCCTTCATTTTCTCGCCGTGGTAGTAAACATAGGTGGAGAACGGAAGCGGGATGACGCCTTGCGCCTTGATGCGCCCCACCAGGTCGTCGTTGATCACCACGCAATGCTCGATGCGGTAGCGAGGGTCCTTGCGCGGCGCCTCGCGCTGCAGCCGTTCGTAGACCTTCAGTACGATATCGATGGCCACATCGCCGTTGGCATGGATGCCGGTCTGCCATCCCGCCAGGTGGCCTGGCCGCGCCGCCTCGTAGAGTTCCTCTTCGTTGGCCACCAGGATACCGTGGTCGTTAGGGCGCCCGATGTACGGCTGGGAAAGATACGCGGTGCGCTCCGAGATGGAGCCGTCGCACAGCAACTTCTGGGCCCCCACACGCACCCATTCGTTTCCCAGGCCGGAACGCACTCCGGCGGCAAGCATATTTTTGATGTAAGCCGGCCCGCCAACGGCCTTGCCCTGCCAGATGCAAGCGTACACTCGAACGGTGAGTTCGCCAGCATCATAAGCATCCTGGTAGGCGGTCAGAGCTTCCGGCGCGATGCCGGGGTCGTCCACGGACGTCAGGCCGGCGCGCGTAAGCATCTTCGACAACAGCGCCACCCCCGCCTGCCGTTCCGCGCGCGTGGCAGGGAAGTCCACCTTGGCCCGCAGCGGCCCGGCGGCATCCTCCTGCAAACGCCCCGTAAGCCTCCCTTCAGCATCGCGTTCGTAGCGGCCTCCAGGCGGATCGGGGCTCTTCTCGTTGACATCCACCAAGGCCAGAGCGCGGGAGTTGACATAGGTAGAGTGGCCGCCGCGATGATCGATGGCCACGGGATTATCGGGCGCAACGGCGTCCAGGTCGGCTTTCCTCAGGCCGCGGCCCTCTTTTGTTTTTGTGTCGTCGAACTTGAAGCCCACCACCCACTTGCCCGGCCCCACCTCGGCGGCGCGCTTGCGGATGGCCGCCTGCACGGCGGCAATCGAACCTAAATCGCAGTCCACTTCCCGGAGGTGGCTCAGCCCCGAGCTGGCGAAATGCAGATGGCCATCAATAAACCCCGGCACCACCGTGTGGCCGCCGATGTCGATCCTTTTGACACCGGCGGACGGGAGGTTGGCAACTTCCTGGTTGGTTCCCACGACGAGGAAGCGGCCGCCCGAAATCGCTACCGACTCGGCCAGCGGGTTTGCCGGATCCATAGTGTGAATCGCGGCATTGTATAGAATCAGGTCCGGCTTGACGGACGCAGCTTTTAGCGCCGCTGCTCCCAAAACGCCCACAAATTCTCGACGGGTCGTGCGCATCCTACTCGCTCCAATCTGTTGATTCGCAGTTACTCTTCCCGGAGGCGGACGGCAGGCCAGCCAGTGCCGGCCTGCCGGCGGCTTTTCACGCTTCGTACTTCCACTCGCCGCCGACCATGGTGCGTTCGATCGGAACCTTCACCAGCGTGGAAGGGTCCACCTTGAACGGATCCTGGCCCAGCACCACCAGGTCGGCGAGTTTGCCGGCCTCGATGGAACCTTTCAGCTTCTCCTCAAATGAGGCGTAGGAACCGTAGACCGTTCCGACGCGGATCGCCTCCTCGACGGTGATGCGCTGTTTCGGCCCCCACACCGTCCCTTTCGTGTCCGTCCGCGTCACCGCGGATTGCAGAAACATCATCGGCTCGAACGGGCCCGGCACATAGTCCGAACCAATGGTGGGCCGGATACCAGCGTCAATGAAGCTGCGCAGCGCGAACATGGAATTCAACCGCTCCGCCCCGTACTCCTTCATCTTTTCGCCGTGGTAGTAGACATAGGTCGAAAACGGAATCGGAAGCGCGCCCTGCGCCTTAATACGCCGCACCAGATCGTCATTGATCACCACGCAGTGTTCGATGCGGTACCGGGGATCCCGGCGCGGCATCTCGCGCTGCAGCCGCGCGTAGACGCGCAATACGATGTCGATGGCCACGTCCCCGCAGGCGTGAATGCCCGTTTGCCATCCCGCCGCGTGCCCCGGCCGCGCCATTTCGTAGAGCTGCTCTTCGTCCGCCACCAGGATTCCAAAGTCGTTCGGCCGCCCCACATACGGTTGCGAGAGGCGCGCCGTGCGTTCCGAGGTCGATCCGTCGCAGAGCAGCTTCTGCGCTCCCACGCGGACCCATTCGTTGCCGAGGCCGGTACGCACACCGGCGGCGATCATGTCCTTAACGTAAGCTTGGCTGATGAACGCGTACACCCGAACTCCCAGCTCGCCGGCCTCGTAAGCATCCTGGTAGGCGGCCAGAGTCTCCGGTGGGACGCCCGGGTCGTTTACGGAGGTGAGCCCGGCACGGGTCAGCATCTTGGACATCAGTTTGACGCCCTCCTGGCGCTCGGCGCGCGTGGAAGGATTGGAAATCTTCGACCGCAGGGGCGCGGCGGCCCTCTCCTGCGCGCGTCCGGTCAGTTTCCCCTCGGCGTCGCGTTCATACCTGCCGCCCGGCGGATCGGGAGTCTTTTCATTGATATCCGCGAACGCCAGGGCGCGGGTGTTGAAATAGGTCGAGTGGCCGCCCCGGTGCGTGACCGCCACGGGATTATTGGGGGCGGCGGCGTCCAGGTCGGCCTTTCGCAGGCCACGGCCCTCGGATGTCTTGGTGTCGTCGAATTTGAAGCCGACCACCCATTTCCCCGGCCCCACCTCCTCCGCACGCTTGCGGATGGCAGCCTGGACCGCGGCAATGGATCCCAAATCGCAGTCGACGTTGCGAAGATGGCTCAACCCCGAGCTGGCCATGTGCAGGTGGGCGTCGATGAATCCCGGCACGATTGCGTGGCCGCCGATATCGATCTTCTTGACACCGGCGGAAGAAAGATTGTCGATTTCCTGGTTCGTGCCCACGGCAAAGAACCGGTCGCCGGCAATGGCGACGGCCTGGGCCCGCGGGTTTGCCGGGTCCATCGTGTAAACCGTGGCGTTATAGAGAATGAGGTCTGGCTTGGTCGAGGCAGCCTTAAGAGCCGCCGCCGCCCCGCAGACGCCTATAAATGCGCGACGCGTCGTACCCATCTCATTTCCTTCCTCGTATTTGTCGGTTCGTTCCTATGCCACCCGGGAACTTATGCCTCCACCTGCTCGTCGGCCAAGTGCAGGGCTTGATCCAACACCGCTACTCCGAAGTCAATCTCGCTCTTTTCCACGATCAGTGGAGGGGCGATGATGAAATGGCTCAGCCATGCCTGCACGGCCACACCGTTTTTCATCATCTCCCCGGCAATCCGCCCCACCATCAGTGGCTTGCCCAAAACCTTATCCGCCTTGGTATTGAACGGTTCCTTGGTTTGACGATTCTTGACCAGTTCCACGGCCCAGAACAGGCCCAGCCCACGCACGTCGCCGATGCTCGGATGCCGATCTTTCAAAGCCGTCAGTTTTTCGCCCAGGTAGACGCCCATTTCCCGCGCCCGTTCCACCAGGTTCAATCGCTGCATTTCGTGGATGGTCGCCACTGCCGGGGCAAGCGTCATTGGGTGCGCCTCATACGTATGGCCATGAGAGAAAAAATGGTCCTCGAAATATTCGGCGATTTTCCCGGAGGTCGCGCACAGGCCCAGCGGAACATATGCGGAAGTAATGCCTTTCGCCGTGACCAGAATATCCGGCACAACGTTCCAGTGGTCCACCGCAAACCACTTGCCGGTGCGGCCCCAACCGCTCATCACTTCATCGGCAATCAACAGGACGCCGTGGTCGTCGCAGATCTTGCGCAACCGCGGAAGATACTCCGGCGGCGGAACCAGGATGCCATTAGTGCCGACCACCGGTTCCACCAGAACGGCGGCTACATCGCCTTCGTTCTCGATGATATGTTCCAGATACTCCGCGCAGGCGATGCCGCAACCCGGATAGGAGTGTTTGATGGGGCAGCAGTAACAATTCACCTCGGGCGCGAAAACCACATTCGGCCCCTTGCCTCCGGGCTCCATCGCCCAACGCCGCGGGTCGCCGGTCGCGGCGATGGACCCCGTGGTGGCACCGTGATAGGAGCGATACCGCGAGACGATCTTGCTTCTGCCCGTGTACATGCGCGCGATCTTGAACGCCGCTTCATTGGCGTCCGTTCCGGAGGTCGTGAAGAAGAACTTCGTTAAGCCTCGGGGCAGCACGTCCAGCAACAGCACACTCAGTTGAACTCGGGCATCGGTGGTATGACCGGGAGCGATGTAGGCAAGAGAGCGCGCTTGCTGTTCGATAGCCGCAATGACAGCGGCATTCTTGTGCCCGAGATTCACGCACATCAATTGCGACGACAAATCGAAATATCGCTTGCCGTGGCTGTCTGTAAAGAAGCAGCCTTCCGCGTCGACAACATGCAGCGGCATCCAGGCCTTCTGAAACTGCCACGTGCCGTAATTGAGTTTCTTGGTCAACTCGGAGGCATCGGGGGTACATGGAGCTATAGTCATAGCCAAATTGTAGATGGGTTCATATTCGATGTCAACAGAGATGGCGCGGGCTAGCGGGGGCACGAACACGGCGGGGCCGGCGAGCTATGCGCGGGGCACACAACGCTGTTCAGCGGCCCCTCACGGGCAACGCTAGCCTCGATTTCCACACGTGATTCATGGGTTCGAGTTGCTGCGGCAGTTGACGGTGATGGACCTGGGGCACGAGGAACCCACCCTGCTGGTGACCAACCATCTGAAGAGCAGTCCGGCGGCTCTGATCACGCGCTATGCCCAACGGATGTTGATTGAGAACAACACCTCCGAGTCGATCCAGTTCTTTCACCTGAGGGCGTTGATGCTGATGGGA
>PMYB01000092.1 GCA_003170915.1 Bryobacterales bacterium
CATTTTACGCGACCCAATTCGGACGGCGTTTTGGTGCATAGTTTAGGTGCTATAATGGCACTCCCTGTTGGAGACTTAGAACTGGCGAGGGAGAAAACCGCTTTGCGTCCGCTTACAGAAGAACCCAGATCACTATTCCAGGTCCCCGCTGACCGCGCCTGCGGCTGCCCTTTTCGGAGAGTGTAATATGCCGGACGGAATGACCACAGAGTCGATTCGCTGGGCGGCGGGCCGGCTCAAGGACAAGATTGAAGTGTCCGCCGCCGAATTAAATGAGATGGACGGAGCGCTTGGAGACGGTGATTTGGGCGTGACGATGTCACGCGCCGCCCGGGGCCTCGTCGAGGATCTTCCCAACCTTCCCGAAGATGTTGGCATGGCGTTGCTGCGATGTGCCCAAACCGTCAACCGGGTGTCTGCCGCGACGTTCGGCACATTGTTGTCCACTGGTTTTTTGGCAGCCGCCAAGCAGACCAAGGGGCGAACCTCGGTGCCCTGGAACGAAGTGCCCGCGTTGCTCGCCGCGGCATTGCAGGCAATGTCCGACCGAAGCAAGGGCCAACTGGGGGATAAGACCGTTCTCGATGCGATCGGGGCGGCACGCAAGGCCACCGAGGGGCTTGACGAACCGGCGGCTCTGGTCGCCGCCGCCGATCGCGCGATCGCCGAGGCTATGGTTCAGTTTCGTGATCTTCCATTTCGTCAAGGTCGCGCTCGCATTTTCGGAAACAAAGGAATCGGGCGGGATGACCCTGGCATGGTTGCTTTCAAGCGCATCGTCGAGAGCCTCGCATAAACCGAAGCACGTCAGAGGGCGTGGCACCGTCCGGCCCGCAGTATGGTGTTTGCTCGGGCGACGTGGTCAACGAAGCTTACAGGATTGTTCCAGGGGGCGAGTTGCAGAGTCCGCACACTGCTACTTGGAGACGAGGCGGCCGCCGGTCACCCGTGGAGTCCCCTTCAGGTTCAGACCCTCGACGGTGACGTTGCCATTGTCCCAGATCACCATGCCCGTGCCGAGCGCCTCGAGCTCGACCGATCCTCCCGGCAGTTTGAGAGTCAAGGGAGCGGCATCAGGCCCATGATAGGCCGCCACCACCAGGCGTTTCTTCGGCGACGCAAACAGCCAGGCGGCCTGCTGGCCGCAAGTGAGGGTTGCTTCTCCCACCTGTACCTTGCCTGTCCGGGACTCGCGCGCAACCGGCGATTCGAGCATCGGCTGGCCCAGGTCGCCCTTATCGGTCCATCGCCGGACCGGCTTGGGCCAATTCATCAGGTCGGTCTCGACGCCCACGGTTCTGCCGTCTCTGGCGTACTCCGCCTTCCACATGCGGGGTTTCTGCCCGTCATATGTGAAGGGCGGTTCCGCCTCATCGGTGAGCTTTCCGCTCGCAACCACTCGCGCAAATGCCGCTCCATTGGGATAGGCCGAACGCTCGGCCACTTCGGCATAGAAACCGCCGCGGGGCGCGCCCTTATAAAAAGTTCCCGGAAACGCCAGCTCCCAGAAGGTCTTGCGCGGCCCCAGGTAGTTGTACATTTCGAGGACCAAGGTCCGGTCCTCCATCTCGGCGATGCGAATCGGTGCGTTCCGGCCCATGTCCGTGAGGGATAGGGGACGGATCGCCATCATCGCGTCCCCGCTGACCACCACGACCGTGCTTCCTGGCTCAACGACCGCCGGCAGCCTCTCCAAACGCTTCTCATTAATCCAGATCTCGTCCTTGTCATCCCAGCGCGGCCAGGCGACAATCGCTTTGGCGCTGAAGTGAGTCACTAGGCCGTTGAGCTCGGCCGTGGTGTACATACAGATTGCCCGCTCGCAGTCTTGCACACCATGGAACAGTCCTTTTTCGGGGATTTCATTGCCCTTCGGCCGCGCGGGCGTAGACTGGAAGTCTCCCAGCCACTCGTCATCCATAATGTAGCGGGTGAAAACCGAACCAGGCGCCGAGTCTTCGCCGCGCCGGTAGTGGAGGGTGAAAAGATTGGATTGCCAGGCGATGTACCGGTTTGCCTGGTTATTGAGTTCCCGGTTAGCTACCCCCAAGGAAAACGACTTGCCGTGGTAGGTGGACGTGCCGAGTCCATTGGATGCATCCGTGGTCTCCACCACCTGTATGGGCTGATCGCCCCATTCGGTCGCGTCGGCCAGCCACGCTGGCAGATCGCCGTCCTGAATGAAACGCCGAAACGTATCAATCTCAAGGCCGCCCTCGGAATTCCGCGGATCTTGAGCGCGCGGGCGCCGGCCGCCGCCACCGACCACCGTCTGGTGATACGCGCGCCCATGTGGACCTGCCCAGCGGCCCGTGGCGGGACTCATATGGAGAGCTGCGCTGAGGCCGACGCGCGCCAGCATGACCCGCGCCCGCTCGCGCGTTTCCGGATCACGCACAAGCTTTGCGAGCTGCGACAGAACCTGGATCGCCACGGTGGTGTAGTTCGAACTGTTGTACTCATATGTGGCGCCTGAACGATCGGTAAAACTCATCCACTCGACGAGCCTTCGGTATCCCCGCCCGGCGATCTTCGGATCGTTCAGAAGTTCCCCTCCCAAGCAAGTGTCCGCAATATCCATCAGAATGATGTTGGTATAGGCGGGATGGACATCGATTCGCCGGATCTCGTCCGTTCCAAGGCGGATACTCTCCAGAAGGCGGGCCTGCATCGCCGGCGACAGCCGGTCTTTGTGCTCGATCATGATCGCCGTCAAGGACCTGAGCGTGAACTGAACGGCGTTCAGGTCTTCGACACCGGGCTCTTCCTTGGTCCACCTGAAGTTCCCATAGTGTGGATCTCGCGGGTTGCGCTCCTGGCAGGAAAGGACCGCGTCCAGGACTTTTTCGGCCAATTGGAGGTCCGCCGGCGTGCCGTTGGCCACCAGTTGCTGCGCCAACTGCGCCGAACCGGTCAGGCCATGGAACTTGCGGCCCTCCACGTTCTGGGCAGTCATAAAGGCCTCGGGATCAAAGCCCTGCGGCAGCGGCAGGGGAGTCGAGGCGCCCCGGAGCAGGCTCGCACCTAGAACCAGGCAAACGAGCAAGGACGCGCCTTTCCAAGACGCATCCCGATTCTCGAAACTACACATGATTCCTCTTCGTTCTCCCGCAATCGAAAGGTCTGGCGGGCGGGCTAAACTTCGAAACTCCACACTGGGTGCCGGCGCCGCTCGGGCACCGGCACCATCAGAGATGCCCGCCTTTCAAAAATTCAACTTGGCCGCAACCTGCATCTGGCGGGGGGTGTTGGCCTGAGTTCGGACCAGGCCGAAGGTCGTCGAATTCAGCGTGCTGTCCGGCGCTCCCCATTGTACGCGGTTGAACAGGTTGAACCCCTCGAACCGCAACGTGAGCCGTACGTGTTCTCTTAGCGGTATGCTCTTCCCCAGGCTCACGTTCTCGTTTTCGAACCAGGGGCTCCGTGCCTTGGGGTTGTCCCGGGTGGCATTGCCCAATACGCTGTTCAGCACGGACGACGGCTGCTGGTTGAATGCCGACTTCGTCCACCAGGAATCCTGGAAAGGATCGAAACTACTGCCGGCTGTCATCGCACGCCAGTTGTCGTAGGACG
This sequence comes from Bryobacterales bacterium, assembly GCA_003170915.1. GTDB lineage: Bacteria > Acidobacteriota > Terriglobia > Bryobacterales > Bryobacteraceae > Fen-178. The sequence continues at coordinate 3,574 of PMYB01000092.1, forward strand.
TAATGAAGACGCGGTCCGTGCCGCCATAAGCCAGAGTAATGCCAGGCGCGACCGTCAGCGGAGTACCGGAACTGTATTCGACGTTCCCCGAGAGCGTCCAGCCGCCCAAAACTCGCGAGGCGATCCCTTTGGAGAGAAACCGCTTGCCCTGGCCGACCGGAAGATCGTAGGTGACCGACGCCCGGATCACGTGCGTCTGGTCATCGGCGCTCAGCCCTTTCTCCAGTTTTTGATCGAACAGGTCCATTGCCGCTGTGCCTCCCGTCATCGAATCCGCATCGGTGAAGATCTTCGAGAGGGCATAAGAAGCGAGCATGGTAAGCCCGCTGGAGAACCTGCGATCTACCGTCACGATCATGGCGTTGTAGGTACTGTTGCCGACGTGCTCCAGTCCTACGGCAATATTCTTGTACTGCGGGTAGGGTTGCAGGGCCATCTGCACGGTGTTGTTGAACCCCGGGTAGGGGCTTTTGATCCCCGCGGCCACCGCGGCAGGCGAGTTGATGTTGGATGTCAGCAAGGTCTGACCATATTCCGTCAGGTAATTCGGCGAGATCTGGTTCAGATTCAGCAGGCCGGATGTCAGATGAGTTCCTTTGCTGCCCGAGTAGCGTACGGTCAGCACGGTGGTGGAGGCGATCTGCTTCTGTATGTCGAAGTTCCAGTTCCAGTACTCGGCCGGCCTCCCCGCGGTGTCAGGTTGCCAATAATTGGTTGCCAGCCCATTCAACACGTCCGGCTTCAAATAGGGCGGTTGCTGCCAGGCCGGCAGGCCCGCGTCGAGCTTCATCGGGAAGTCGTTGACGTCCAGGTCGGCCGAGGTCCAGCTCAGAGTGCCGATGAAACCATCGAAGTGGGTGGTGCCTCCCTGAGTTTTTATATCCTCGAAAGTGCGCCCCGCGGACGCCCGCAACACGGTCCCGGGCTTAATCGAATAGGCCAGGCCCAAACGTGGTTGAATGGCCCATGGCCAAGTGTCGAAGGGGGTAACCTTGCCCGTTCGTCCGGCGCCCGTTCCCGTGAATATGATGGCGCCGGGAATGCCTCCCGCTCCGGGGTTGGGAGTGGTGGGGCTGAAGTTCGAAAACCCCGGCTCCAAATTGGCGACACCGGTTCCGATGGTATCCGAAGGCCCGCTAAAGACGGCCGTAAAAGCTCCGCCAGTGAGGGCAAACGTGAAATCGTAGCGCACGCCCACATTCATGGTCAGCTTCGGGCTCACCCGCCAGTCGTCCTGGAGGTAAGCGCCCAAATGTTTCCAATGGAAGATTTCGCGGCGCGGCGTTTCCAACCCCGCGCTGTTCGTGTAGCCCAGCAGCATGGAAGCGAAGGCATTGCCCGAGTTTTGCGATTGATCGCCGGGAATAGCCGTGGCCAGTTGCGAGAAGCCGTACGAGCCGTTGGGAATGAATTGGCCGCCGCCGGCCCAATCGTCCCTGGAGTAATAGAAACCGCCTTTGATGGTGTGCGAGCCGCGGATGTGGGTCAGGTCTTCCGAAGCTGTCCAGTTCCACGCGTCATCCTGTCCCCAAGAGTCGTCGGTGGTGTTGTCCCACGACGTGTAAGCGTTCGTGAAGGTCATTGGCGGCATGCACCGGTCCGGACCCGGAACATTTTTCACACCCAGCTTGGCGCCCCAGTCCTGGCCCCAGTCCGCGCAGGGAACGGAGTAGCCAAACCCATAGCCTTTCATCTTGCTGTAGCGGACCGTGTTCACCGTATGCGGCGAAATCATGCGGTCCCAACTGGCCCTGGCGTAGGTCATCTTGCGCGTCCACTGCGTGGGGCCGGTTTCATAAGGATATGGCAGTCCGGGAACACCATCGGGCCCCGCTGTATCGGCGTTCTCCCCCTTCATGAAGAAGAACATGATACCGTCCTTGCTGGTCAACTGGTGATCCATCCTCGCAGTACCCTTATCCCACGGATAGGTCATGGAACCGTGCTGGTAAAAGTAATTCAGATTCGGACCCGCAATATTGGGGACCATCACCGCGGGACGAAGCGCAATGAAATTCGAGGCCACCTGGCTGAAACGGTTGACGGGAATCTGATTGGACGGGAAGGGATCCCGGATGTAACCCGAGCCGCTCGGATTGGGCCGCGTGGAGGCGGGGTCATAGATCGGAATCATCTGCCCCGACTTGTTCGTCCATCCGCTGAAGTCCCCCTGATACATGGCCGGCAACGGAATGGTGTAATACGCGGGCGCCGCGCCCTGCCGGCTGCGGAAACCTTCATAGCTGAGGAAGAAAAATGTCTTGTGCTTCTTCCCGTCGTAGACCTTGGGGATCCAGAAAGGCCCCCCGAGAGTGGCCCCGAAATCGTGCTGGTTATACCTGGGCCTGCTGGCTGCAAAAAAGCCTCTCGCGTCAAGTGCGTCATTGCGCATGTACTCGAATGCGTTGCCGTGGAACTGCTCGGTGCCGGTCTTTGTGGCGAAATTAATGATCCCCGCGGCACGGCCATATTCGGCCTTCAAGCCGGTGGATTCGACCGTGAATTCGTTGATGGCATCGATGGGCACGGCCGTAATCTGGGCCCGGCCAACCTGCTTGGTGCCGCTCGCTACGGTGATCGACATGCCGTCCATCAGCATGTCCCAGCCGGCCTGCTGGCCCCCACCGATCCGGTAGTAGCCGCTGGAGGTCGTCTTGGCTTCGGGCGCGAGGTTCGTCAGGTTGAAGACATTGCGCATCTGGCCGGCCACCACCAGCGGCAGTTGATCCACCAGTCTGTTGGTAATATTGGTGGCGATACGGGTGGTGTCGGTATCCAGAGGAGTCGCGATCGCGCCCACCTCGATGGAGTCCGTAGCAGACCCAATTTCCAGCGAAACGTCCAGCCGGACTGTGGAACCGGCCGAAACCACAACGTTATCGCGGATCCCACGTTTGAAACCCGCCGCCTCGACCTCCACCCGGTACTGACCGAGCCTCACAGCCGGCAGCGTATAGTCGCCGCTCGCGGTTGTGCTGGTGGCCAACGAAGCGTTCGTGTCCGTGTTTACAACTGTTATTTTGGCGTCGGCAATTACCGCGCCCGAAGGGTCGGTCACAACGCCGGTGATGGTGCCGCGGTCAAGTTGGCAGAAGACCGGGCCCGCCGCAGCAAGCAGCAGGATACACAGTATCCGAAATAGTTTTCCCTGTGAAAGCATGTCAACTCCTTTCCAAAGCGGTGATGAAGAATTATATTTCCTTTCACAACGGCTGTCAACCATGCGGTGGCACCGCGCTATAGCACCCGTCTGTCTGTAATCCGTGGACCAGGACGGGTACTTGGCTGCGTGCCGGGGCGAGCTTGCGGGCAACAACTTTTGGTGCGCAAGCGCGCGCTGGAAAGCACCTCGTTGTTGCTCCCGCCGGCCGTTTTGGCAAATCTGTCACGGCCGGGGCTCAATGGGCTCCGATTCCCCCGCGCAGGCTTCGGGAACCAGATCGGCAATACCTCGCCGCCCCGTACTGCAAAGAATTCACCCCTGAACTAGAGCTTCTTCAGCTTGATGTTGCGAAATTCGATTTTCCTGCCCCGGTTGTACTGCAGGAGGAAATAGCCTTCCTTGCTCTTGCCGTCATGCGCGTCCAGGACCGTGTCGCCGTCGAGGACGACCACATAATGGTCGCCCTGCGCCGTAACCTCATAGGTGTGCCACTCATCCGCCGCGGGGCTGACCGGCTTGGCCTTGACGGTATTCACCAGGCTGCCGGTCGGAAAGGTTGGAGACTCGTTCCAGACCTGCAATTCATAGCCCGTGACCTCGGGTTTTCCTTCCAGTGCCGAGCGCAGAAAGACTCCGCTGTTGCCTTTGGGGCTGTTGCGAAAGTCGATCTTGAGGATGAAATCGGAATACGTGGCTGTGCTGCGCAGATTAAGCGCGTCGCCCGTATCGGCCACCAGAACGCCGTCTTGCGCGCGCCAGGTGGATTGCGTGCCCTGATCCCATCCGGTCAGGGTCTTGCCATCGAACAAAAGGATCCAGCCGTCGGCCTTTTCCTTGGGTGTCAGAGCATTCGGTTGAGCCGCCAGACTGCACACGCTCAGGAGAACAGCAAGTGTCAGCTTCATAGAAACGTCATTCTAGCGCATGGCGAAGTCAAGGGGGCACTCTTCTCAGGCAAGGAGCCACCTGGACTTTCCGCTTCCGTTGCCCGGCAAGGTTGACCCGTGCGGAAACACGCCACCCTTTCCCGTTGAACGAGGGGGCATCGGGAGCCTGATTTCCGCACGGTTGCGCGACCTCAACAGGTCAGTATTTGACCACCGTTCCGTCGAGCCGCCGGATGCGGTACGCGCCGCCGCCCGCTGGACCCTCGCGGATGGGGTACTTGGCCGCCAGCTTCTCGTCTATTTCGATGCCCCAGCCCGGCGCCTCATTGGCGTAAAGGTAGCCATCTTTCCAGGTCGGGCAGCCTTTGAAGACCTCTCCCAGAACCCCACGGATCCGGCCACCCTCCTGGATTCCGAAGTTATAGCAGGCCAAGTCGAGGTGAAGGTTCGCCGCATGGCCGATCGGTGAAACGTCTCCGGGGCCGTGCCATGCCGTCTTCACACCGAAGATTTCGGCCATGGCCGCGATCTTCCGGCACGGCGTGACGCCCCCCGCTTGCGAAACATGGATGCGGATGTAGTCGATGAGCCGCTCGGAGATCAACGGTGTCCACTCGTGCGGGCTGTTGAACAGCTCACCCATCGACAGCGGCGTGGAGCACTGCTCGCGGATCATTCGGAAGTACGCGTTGTCCTCCGGCGCAAGGACGTCTTCCAGGTAGAAAAGCTTGAACTTCTCGACGTCTTTGGCGAACTGGACCGCCTGAATGGGCGCGAGCCGCTCGTGCATGTCGTGCAGCAGTTCGATCTCGTCGCCAAGCTGCTTCCGGCAGGCCTCCAACAGCGCCAAGCTGCGCCGCACCTGTACGGCCGGCTCGAAGACCGGATCATTATGCAGGCCTTTGACCGGGGGCGCATCGCGCATGCCGCCGGCATAGGACTCCATTCCTGGAATTCCGATTTGAACGCGAATATGGCGGTAGCCTTCGGCCATGGCCTTCTTCGCTCTTTCGATCACCGCGGAGATTTCAACGCCGCCGCCCACGTCGGTGTAAGTGTCGGCTGCCTCGCGGCACTTGCCACCCAATAACTGGTAGACCGGCATGCCCGCCTGGCGTCCCTTGATGTCCCAAAGCGCCTGGTCGACGCCGCTAAGGGCATTGTTCAGCACGGGACCGTTTCGCCAGTAAGAACTGGCATACAGGAATTGCCACGTGTCGTCGATCCGGTCCGCTGGCATACCGATCAGCAGTGGTTTCAGGTATTTCTCCACCGCGTCGACAACTACTTCTGCCCGTTGCGTAAAGGTAGCGCAGCCGTACCCGTAAAGGCCATCCTGGTCGGTGACGATTTTGACTACGACGAGCCGCGAGCCCGCAGGGGCCGTGAGAATCACGCTTACATCTTTAATCTTCGGCGATGGCATTCCCCTGGTGGCGCGCTGCACCTGAGCCTGTGCCGCCAGTTCCCGCTTGGAGACCAGACCGGCCGCCGACGCGCCGGCCACCATTCGCATAATGCTCCGCCGATTCATATTCCTATACTCCGTCATGTGTTGTCGCCTCTCTAAAGTTGGAATCACTACCCGGATACGATACCACCGTGACCACGTCTCCGGCAGTCCTGCCGCGGAGTGGAATACTGGCGGGAAGGACCGCAATGTTGGCGCGCCTGCCGCCGTTCGTTCGGCTGTGTCCCGGCTGTTGTGCCGGCTGTCAGTCCCGCACGGTCACCAGCAGGTAGCCGAACTTTCCATTCGTGGGGACCATGTAGTGTGCCGTATTGCGGGGAACCGACAGAATGTCGCCGGCGTTGATGGTGAACTCGCGGGCGCCCGTCATGCCAGTGCCGCGAATCTCGCCAGGCGTCTCCTCCGTAGGATTGACGATGTAGCCATCGAGCTGCCCCCGCGCGCTTCCGAGGCGCACGACATAGACTTGGTCCGCAGCGCGGTGCGCTTCCCAGGGACCAGGTGCGCCGTTGTAGATCACATAATTCACATAGAGGGCGCCTAGGGAATGGAGTGGCTGGTTCTTCTCCGCCTTGGCGAACGTGTCCTCGATTTGCGACTTGGAGACCACATCCGGCATGGGCTGCGCCGGCGGCGCGGCGGTGGCTCGCGAGTGAGATTCTTTCGGAAAAACGCGGATGGCCATATATTCGAAGCGGGCGGCTCCGGGGGTGATTTGATAGGCGACGTTCCGCGGCACATTGACCACGTCGCCCGCGCCAATCTCGTAATGTTTGTCGGCGGCGGGCGTCACCCCCACCGCCAGCGTGAGTGCGCCCAGGGACAGCTTGGCGGCGCCACGCCGCACAAACCAGAGCTCGTCGCCCTCCGGGTGTGCCTGCCAGGGGCCTGGTTTTCCCGAGTTCACGCGGAGAACCACGGCGTAATTCGGCTTCACGAGAACATCGGCAGACTGTTCGGTTCGCGCCAACATGGCGTCCAGCTCGGCGCTTTTCACGAGGTCGCGGATCTCGCCGCGACCCGGCCAGGCAGCCAGCAGCAGTATCGCAAGACAGAATCGCATAACATTCCTCCGACTCATATAAAAAGCTCCTATCTAAGCGTCGAACTCCATGGCGGTGTGCTGGATCGCCCCGTAGGGATAGACCGCCACCCGGGCATCTCCTTTATGGCGCGCCAGCAGGTGATGCATGGCCTCATCCCAAGTGAAGGCAAACAGCGTGTTGCGAGGGTACTTCACCATCTGCTGCCTGTCCACGTACTGGGAATAGACGATCAGTTGCACACTGCGGGGGAGCGGCGGCGGCGCCGTGAGCAGGTGGTCAAGGTACGTCCGCCCGTCCTTCCCGGAATTGTGTTCGTTGTACTGATGCCAGGAACTGATTCCCTGCGGGTTTTGGAGGATCAACAGCCCCGTACCACCCTCCCGCACCGAACCGGTCCACTCCCTGCCCATGCCGGCTTGGGTGGTCTGCGGGTAGGTGTTGTAGACCACGATGTCCGGGTTGGGGAGCTTCTCCGTGAGATAATGCTTGACGCCCATTCGGCAGGCGGCGACGTGGGCGTCCACAATGTCGCCCGCGAAAATGCCAACTGGCCTGCGCTTGCCGTTGTACACGATCTGCACGGTGAAATCGACCTTGGCCAGCCGCGCCGCCTCGATCATGTCGAGGCGCATTTCGTTCTTGAAGATGCGAACCAGCCCGGGCTTGGGTTTCTTATCGATCAGGTTGTCGTGGTTGTACTGGATGGTTTCGAAACAGCAAACGCCGGGCAGAACAGCCTTCGCACCTCCGCCATAGCCCGCGTTGGAGTGGATCTTGATTCCGCTGATCGTGACCCGGAGATCCGCCGCGGCGAACGTCTGGTTGATCTTCACGCGGTTCTTGTAGCCGGTGACGCCGACGTCCTTGACGTTGTCCCAGATGTTGTGATTGACCCAGGAAAAACGGCGCGTGAGGTCCTTGCCGAGTTTGCGCACCACCTCATCCAGTTGCAGAGTGGCATGCGTGCCGTAGGAGCCCACGAACATGATGCGTTCCTCGGGCACCCCCGCGGCCAGAAGTTCTTCGATTACCACGGGCGCAATTTCATATGTCGGGGTGGGGCGCGTCAGATCGTCGAAGGTGACGACGGCCGATTTCTTGCCCGCCGCGATCTCGCGCAAGGGACGGGTGCCGATCGGCGCCTGTATGCGGCGGCGAACTTCTTCCCGGCTCAGTACAGGGGCGTCGTGACCCGCCATCTTCTGGACCTGAATGTCCCAGGCGGCGGGAAAATCGAGGCGCTCCTCCAGGTCCCCAAAGTGCTCGTGCGTCGTTATGACGACTGACTTGGCGGCGCCTTTCAACGCCTGGGCGGCGTCGGAAATAAACATTCCGGGCGCCAAAGCCGTGCCAATAAGGCGGGCGGTAGCCAGCGCTTTGCCGCCCTGCTGCAAGAACGTTCTGCGGTTTGTCATAGGTTTATCCGGACACATTTCTGCATTTAGACTCGTGATATTCCGTAAAACTACATACAGACTATATACATCCTTTCGCCTTCCGATACAATGGCATTCGCCGGGGAGTTCCAAGCTGTGGCGGGGCAGACGGCGGCGGGATGGCGCGCCCGTCTCTCTGGACCTGCTTGTTTCCGATTGGTTCCGTTCGGAGTGGCGACCATGTGCCGGACGAAAGAATCGGAGAATCGACTCCGAAGGAATGCTTCCCGTGCCCAGCGGAGGAGCGTTTTGACTTCGCGGAGGCGCCAGGCCAGTCCTTGGCGGGCACGCGGACATCACCGAATCGGCCGTAGATGTGCTTTTGGATGTGTTTTTTTGGGTGTTTCTTGGGTTGATTGCGAAACGCGGTTGGTGTATGATAGAGTTCGAAATTCGTGGAAGTTTACGGAAATAGAGACCTGATCTGGACAGTTTACATGACTATTCGACTCCGATTCTTGACGATTCTCTTATTAGCGGCCTGGGCGGGACGTTCCGAGATTCGGGACATTCTGAAAAGCAGCGAGATCGACGCCTTGATGGCGAAGACCCAGAAATCCACCGATGTCATGGTGAAAACCAATTACATCATTTCACTCCGGGTGCAAACCGAGCCCGGATCTTTTGTGACGCATCCGGACGCCGATGAGATCTGGCTGGTGCGGCGCGGCGAGGCCAAGCTTTCCTTGGGCGAATCCACCTTAGCTACGGGTGTGAAGCGGACCGGCAAGGACTATGATCTGGCCAAAGGGGATGTAGTCAACGTACCGCGGACCATGGCTTATCTCCTGGCGCCCAGCAGCCGCCTGGAATACGTAGTGATTCAGATCTTCCCGACCGAGCGCCATTTCACAGCCGGAAGAGGCGGCGGCCAGGGCGGAAGAGGTGGCGGGCAGGCCAGGCCTATGCCCGACGTGGTTCCCAATGCCACCATCCAAGACACGTTCCTGAAGAACACCACCAACCAGCCGCTTCACAGTTTGGGCGCCGCCAGCATGAACCACGTGATTTACAACGGTGCGCCCGGACCGTACGAGATTCATCTCGGCTGCGATGACCTTTATTTTGTGCGGCTCGGCAGCGGCACGGCCAAACTCGACGGCCGCTTGCTCGACCCCAAAGAGGAGAGCCCTGGGGAAATCCGTGGTACCACGGGAGTTTACGGCGCCCGCGAGCACAAGATCGGGGTAGGGGACATCCTGGTAATTCCCCGGAACACTGTGCATTACATGGATCCCGGGAACGTGAAGCTCGGTTATTTGCTGCTGAAGGTTTGGGAGTAAACGGTTCGGGAGGGCGGCTGCGTTTGAGCAAAGCATCGATCATGCCAGCCGCCCCAGATTGCGTTCGGGAGAGACAAGTGCGGAGCGCGCGGGATCTCGGCGGACGTCTCTAAGGGCTTGAGACCGGGACCGTCGCGAGTCGCCGCACGAGCCGGGCTGGCGGGACACGAAAGATCTCTCGTCGGGCCTCGCGATCCTGCCAGCCTGGATTGTCTCCGGGTTGCTCTCTCCGGTTTGGCCGCGCTTGCCTACGCCGAACGGGGCGCGATGATGCCCGCAGCGGTCGGGCATGGTGTCTACCTCTCCGGCACAAAGCGGCACCCGCCTGTCATGGCGTAGTGCAGGCGATTGTTTGAGGGTGGATTGGCGGATCGGCGCCGGCGGTTTAAGCGAAAAGAACTGCATGTCGATTAGGGAGCCAAGATGAACAACAAGAATCTGCTCGGCGAGTGTGTCGCTGAGTTTATCGGAACGATGGTCCTGATTCTGTTTGGAACGGGCGTCGTCGCTATGACGGCCCTTTTCGGCGGCGGCGTCCCCGGAGAGGTCGTCAAGGGTGGATATACCAATATCACGATTTCCTGGGGACTGGGCGTTGTCATGGGGATTTACATCGCGGGGAGAGTGAGCGGAGCGCACCTCAACCCGGCGGTTACACTGGCGTTCGCGGTCTTCCGCGGATTTCCCTGGCGCAAAGTAATCCCGTATTCCGTGGCTCAGACCGCCGGGGCGTTTGCGGGCGCCGCGCTGGTGTATTGGGAGTATCACCTGGCATTTCTCAGGGCCGATCCGCTCTTGGAAAAGACCGCCTTTGTGTTCACCACCTTCCCCGCCTTTCCAGCCGACGTGTGGGCCGGTGTTTTCGACCAGGTCCTCGGGACCGCGCTTCTGATGCTTTTGATATTCGCGATTGTGGACGAACATAACATTCCATGCACGGATCTGTGGCCGGTGCTGGTGGGCTTGGTGGTGGTGGGAATCGGAATGTCTTTCGGCGCGCTGCACGGCTATGCCATCAATCCGGCGCGCGATTTCGGTCCCCGGCTCGTGACCGCGGCGGTGGGTTTCAAGCACAACGGACTGACCGACGGGTCGGGAGTGTTCTGGGTTCCGATTGTCGCGCCGCTCGTCGGAGCGGTGGCTGGCGGAGCCTTGTATGATTTTGGCGTGCGCCGCTTCCTGCCGCGGCCGGCCGTGCAGATCGAGAGAGCCAACAACTCCTAGGCGCGCGCCACGTCATGCGCGATGGAAATTGAGTCCGCCGGGCTGCCTGGCAGTGAGGCGGCTGAGAAAGCAAGAGCCTTCCCGACCGAGCGTGAGGAGGGCTGAGGAAAGAGAGCCGAACGATGAAGAAGATTCTCAACCAACCTTCGGATTACGTGACCGAGATGCTGGAAGGCCTTGCCGCCGCTCACCCGCAATATTACAAACGCGTCGGAGTCGGAGGCAGGGTGATCGCCAGGCCGGATGCCCCCGTCCCTGGAAAGGTCGGCATCGTAACCGGTGGCGGTTCCGGACATCTGCCGGTGTTTACGGGGTATCTCGGCCCGGGGTTGCTGGACGCGTGCGCCATCGGGGAAGTGTTTTCCTCTCCCGGGTCGGACCTGATGGCGGATGCCATGCGCGCCGTCCACAGTGGAGCCGGCGTTTTGCGGCTTTACGGCAACTACGGCGGAGACCGCATGAATTTCGACATGGCCGGCGAGATGGTGGAGATGGAAGATATCCGGTCCACTACGGTGTTGGTGGCCGATGACGTAGCCAGTGCCGGTCCGGAAGAGCGCGCTAAGCGGCGCGGAGTCGCGGGAATGATCTACTGCTACAAGATCGCGGGCGCCAAGGCGGCCACCCTGGCCGGACTCGACGAGGTCACGGCGATCGCGCAGAAGACCGCGGACCGGTGCCGCTCGGTAGGCGTCGCGCTCACATCGTGCACGGTTCCTTGCGCCGGGCGCCCCACCTTTACCATCGCCGAGGACGAGATGGAGATCGGGATGGGGATCCACGGCGAACCGGGGGTCCGCAGGGGAGCGCTACGAACGGCTGATGAGATCGTACAGGAGATGCTCGATATTCTGCTGGCCGACATGCCGCTTTCGTCCGGCGATCGCGTCTCCGTGCTGTGCAACAGCCTGGGCGCCACGCCGCTGGAGGAGTTGTACATCTCGTACCGCTACGTCGCCCGAAAGCTGGGGGAGATGGGTGTGGCAATCGTCGCGCCGCTGGTCGGGCGGTATGCGACTTCGATGGAGATGGCCGGAATGTCGCTGACGTTCTGCAAGCTGGACGCGGAGCTGGAGGCGCTGCTGATGGCGCCGTGCGACTGTCCCTTCTTGAGGATATGAAAACGTGCAGAGGCGCAACATCTTGAAAATGGCCGCCCTCGCCGGCGGCATGGGCGCTTTTACCGAGCGCACGGCGAAGGTGGAAGCCCAGGTGGCTCGCGCCACGCGGGGCATGTCTTCGCCCAAAATCAAAGCTGTGAGCGTGATCGCCACGGAGCCGGCCGGCGTGCGGTTGAGCGTGGTGAAGATCACGACCGATCAGGACGGGCTCTACGGGTACGGTTGCGCCACCTTCACGCAGCGCGCCGATCTGGTGAATGCCGCGGTGGAGAAGTACCTGCGTCCGTTTCTCATCGGCAAACCTGCCGACCGCATCGACGACCTGTGGCAAGCCTGCTACAGCAGCTCCTACTGGCGGAACGGCCCGGTACTCAACAACGCGATCAGCGGTGTGGACGAGGCGTTGTGGGACATCAAGGGCCGGCAGGCCGGCCTGCCGGTGTATCAACTGCTGGGCGGCAAGTGCCGCGAGGCGGCGGACACCTATGTCCACGTCACCGGCGCGGACGCCCATCAGGTAGTGGACGATGCCAGGCGTGCCCTAGCGCAAGGCTTCCGCAACGTGCGGCTGCAAGCCTCCGCGCCGGGCTACGCCGGTTTCCGCGGGGCGACGGCCGGCGCCGCCATCCGCGGCCTGCATGACCGCCCGGTCTTTGAACCCGAGCCATACATGAGGGCTGCGCTCCAACACCTGGAGGAATGCCGCAAGCAACTGGGCGATGAAGTCGGGCTGATGTACGACCTCCACGAGCGGGTCTCACCCAACCAGGCGGTGCAATTTGCAAAAGATGTGGAACCGCTGAAACTGTTCTTTCTGGAAGACCCGCTGTCTCCCGAAGATATTGCCTATTTCCGGCAGATTCGCCAGCAGTGTTCCACCCCCCTGGCGATGGGCGAGCTGTTCAATAGTCCGCATGAATGGACGCCGCTCATCCAGGAGCGCCTGATCGATTACATGCGCATGCACGTTTCCGATATGGGCGGCCTGACACCGGCCCGGAAAGTGGCGGCCATGGGCGAAATCATGGGCGTCAAGACCGCGTGGCACGGGCCGGGCGATGTGGCTCCGATCGGCGACGCCGCCCACCTCGCTCTGGACCTGGCCTGCTACAACTTCGGAGTCCAGGAGTTTACGCCCTTCAACGGCCCCACCCAGGAGATCTTCAAGGGCTGCCCGGTGGTGAAGAACGGGTATATGTACGCGACCGAAGCGCCCGGCTTTGGAATTGAAGTGGATGAGAAGGTGGCGGCCAAGTATCCTTATGGCGCCAACGAGCGGCCCGAGCAAAAGGAGTTGAACGGCGGCTGGGGCGACATCCGCCGCCGCGACGGCACGATCATCAAGCAGTAAGAGAACAGGTGTCCGGACCTCGATTACTGTTAGGAAAGGGAATGGTGCACCGACGCAGTATTTTGAAATGGCCGCCTTGGCCGGCGGCAGAGGCGTCGTTGCAGAGAATGCGGCAAAGGCGGCCCGGAATCGTGTCCAGCGAGCGAACTTGCCCCGTCCGGCTCGGCAACCGGTTTGCGGAATGGCTGACCGCGATGGTGTCCGCGTGGACATCAAGACCGATAAATCGTAATATTAGACATGCGACCAACTCCTTTCGGGTGCGGCAGGGCACCGCGCGGTTGTCATTCCGCAGCGTACTCCCAAGCCGCGGGAGTAGTTGGCTGCCACATTGTGACTGAGGTGACGTGTGGCGGTGGTTCTTCTAAGGAGATAGAGACGATGCAGAGAAGGATTTTATCTTTGGTTGCGATCGGGCTGGCCCTGGTGTCCAGCCTGTTTGCGCAGAATAAGAAAGTACTGGTCCTGTCGAGGATGGGGCCCGAGTCTTTCAAGAGGATGCAGGCCGCCGCGCCGAATGTCACCCTGATACAAGGCGACCGGCAATCGGCCCCCCAGCAGATCATGGACGTGGACGGCGTGATTGGGCCGCTGCAACCGGCGCTGGCTCTCAAGGCGCCCAAGCTGAAATGGATCCAGATCGAGAGCGCCGGAGCGGAGGCATTCACGTTCACGCCCGGATTCGCCCAGACGAATATCACCCTCACGAACTGCAAGATCATCCAGGGACCGGAGATCGCGGACCACGCTCTTGGCCTTCTGCTGGCGCTGACCCGGGGCATCAATGTCGCGATCCGCGCCATGTCAAAAGAGGAGTGGCCGACGCAATCGTACGCCGATCACGTCATCGAATTGCGCGGCAAGACAGCGGTTGTGATCGGCGTCGGGGGCATCGGCACGCAGATCGCTTTGCGCGCACATGCGGCTGGTATGACCGTCATCGGGGTGGACCCCAAGGACATTCCTTACACGTCCTATCTTGCCAAGACAGTACCCCCAGACGAATTGGACTCGGTGATACCGTTGGCGGACGTGGTTTTTATATCCGCCCCGCTTACCCAACAGAGCTTGAAGATGATGGGCGCCCGCGAGTTCGAACTGATGAAGCAAAACTCCTATTTCATCGCCGTCTCCCGCGGCAGGCTCTATGACATGGACGGGCTGGTCAAGGCTCTCGATAGCAAGAAGCTGGCCGGTGCCGCAGTCGACGTCACCGATCCAGAACCGCTTCCCAAGGGGCACGCGCTTTGGAAATTTCCGAACGTGATCGTCACACCGCATATCGCCGGCAAATCGGACCACGAGTTTGACCGCGACGAGGATTTGTTCATCGAGAATCTCAAGCGTTTCGCGGCGGACAAGCCGCTGCTGAACATCGTGGACAAGGCAAAGGGTTACTGAGCGGATGGCAGCGGGCGCGGCCGGACTGGGACCGCCATTACTGTAGCCTAGCCTCGATTTCCACGGTACTACCTCGACCTAACATTTCGCTGGTGTTCGCAGCCTCAGGCAAAGCGGATGAGCAGTTGCCGATTGCCGAACCACGGCATGTTCGCGGGTTTGTCCGCCAGACCGGCGGCGACCAGGTAAGGGTTGTGCGCGCGTTTGTCGATGGTCACGATCACCCGGGCAGTCTCGATCTCGACCTTGGCGGAGAGGTCCAGCAGGTTACGGAAGATCGTTTTCGGCTGCGCGCGCTCGTACTCTCTTCCGATTCGCTGGGCCATCAGCCGGTACAGGGAACTGGCCATGAGAGTGAGTTGCAGGTCGAAGTCCACCTTCAGGCCCACCATCGAGGACAACGCATCCAGGATAGAACTGCCATTCATCGCGCGAAACA
>PMYB01000118.1:0-3501 GCA_003170915.1 Bryobacterales bacterium
GGCGGAGGGGGCGCGGCGGGGCTGGGAGCAGCGTTTTGGGCGTCCTCGAAAGCAGATTTGCGGAACGAAGCCAATTCGGCCGTGGGGGCTTGAATCTGCACGGGTAGCGGACTGGCTGCGGGCGCGGGGCCGGGAGGGGGCTCCGACTGGCGGCGCTCGGATTCCAGGCGCTGGAGGCGGGAAAACTCCTCGCAACCGCGGGAGAAGGTGTCGCCCAAGAGGCACTCCGGTTTCGGTTTCCAGACTTCCAATTCCTGCATTTTGCATTCCCAGAGTTGAGCTTCGGACTTGCGGAAGCGGCGGAGGAGCCACTCGCAATTGATGAGGGTATCGACCAGGAGGCGCTGCTCAGGGGTGGCGGGTTGCCAACGCTCCTGGTATTCGGCGGTGAGGGTTTCGAGTTCGGCGGGGTCCTCGCCGCGGATGATTTGAGATTTGGCGTCAATGCCGGTTTTGATGGCGTTGAAGCGGGAGACAGCCTTGCCCTCGACGGAGCGTGGGCCGGTGGAGTTCTGCGCGTTGAGACGATTCGCTTCGATTTGTTGAATGGTGGCCATAAGAAAAAAGACAGGCGGACCCAGAGGGTGGGCCTGCCTGTCCTGCTCACAGGATAGCGCGGGGGATGGCGGGAAGCGCGGGTGCGGTGCGCGTAAGTTATTGAGGAGATGGGGGATGGGAATTTGGCAGAGGTTGTGAACGCTCTCGCCGGAATCGGAGTGCATGCCTGAGAGCGGCGGGGCGCGGGACGTGCAGACATGGACCCGAGTGAACGGCGGCTATTTCGCCGCAATTAGGTGGAGCAAACGAAGAAGCCTTTCTCCCGCAAAGTCGCCACTGCCGGAGTTTCAATCCGACCAAGAGGCCGCGGAGTATTTCGAGACCCATTCCGTGGCTGGTGCGTGGGACGAGTTGCCGGAGGCCCCGCAAGCCAAACCGTCGCCCGCGTTGGTCAAGAAGGTCCGCGACCGCCACGCCCGCGCGAAGTCTCCGATTTCACTTCGCTTGGCCCCCGAGCAGATAGCCGCGGCGAAGCACGTCGCGGCTGCGAAGTCGGTGGGCTAC
Source organism: Bryobacterales bacterium (assembly GCA_003170915.1). Classification (GTDB taxonomy): domain Bacteria; phylum Acidobacteriota; class Terriglobia; order Bryobacterales; family Bryobacteraceae; genus Fen-178. The sequence continues at coordinate 1,063 of PMYB01000118.1, forward strand.
CAGACGCAACTCCGGATGTGGATCGCCGAGGGGATCCGGCGCGAAGCGAAGCGCGGGTAGCATTCAGAGTCATCACGAAGTGCAGGTTGGCGACGATGCGGCTGTGTGGATCGCCGGACCCTGGGGCGTTCCCAATCGGGCCAACTTCCCAGATCCGGACATCTGGCCCGCGGTCCGGGTTCATTTTCCGGAAAGCCCGTTTTCCGAGTATTGGCACAATTCCCAAATGCGCTGCCGCTTGGTCAGGTCATGCCGATGCGGGGTCGAATCGCGCCACCGCCAGCGTCAGATCGTCCTCCAGCGGCGCATCAGCTCCAAACTGCCGGACTTCTTTCAGCAGCAGACCGACGAAATCAGGGCAGTCCAGGTGGCGGTTGCGTTCCACGAAGCTCCGCAGGGAACCGAGGCCGTAAAACTCGCCTGCCGGGTTGGAGCGTTCGGAAACGCCGTCCGTGCATGCCACCAGAAGGCTCCCCGAAGGAAACGGCTCACAGTACGCGCGCAGACCCGCAAGTGCAGGAAAGAGGCCCAACGGCGCTGTTCCGGATGCCAGCGCACAGGTGGCGTCCAAGGTGTGGAGTAACGGCGGCGGATGGCCGGCATTGATGTAGCGCAGCGTGCCGGCCCCGGTATCAATTTCGGCCGCGAACAGCGTCAAGTAACTGGTAGAGGGAGTGCTCTCATACAGCATCTCGTTGAGCCGGAAAACCAGTTCCTCCAGACCGGCATTCAGGGACGCCGAGAGCCGTGCGGACGCGCGGACGCCGGCCATGATCAGAGCCGCAGGAACGCCCTTGCCGGAAACATCACCCACCAGCAGCAGCACCGAGTGCGGGGAGAGCTGGATGAAATCATAGTAGTCACCGCCCACGAACCGGCCCTCGATGATGGTCCCATGGAGCCTCAAACCTTCCACCCGTGGATACTCGCCCGGCAGCAGTTGGGCCTGCACTTGCGAGGCCAGCTCCAGTTCGCGCTCCATGGCTTCCTTCTCGCTGCGGGCCGTCACTTCGTCGCGAACCAGTAGGTGTAGCAGGGCGCGAGCGTGGCGGGCCAGGAAGGACACCACCAGGACGTACGCGATGAGGATCAGAATCTTGGTCAGTTGTGCGATAACCGCCACACGGGCGTCGAAGAGTTCCGTCATGTAGTCGCTCCACACGGGCGGCACGCGACTGGCGACGTAGGCAAACAGACCGCAGTAGAGCGTCACCGTGTACCAGCCCGTGAGCGCCGTCAGGCGCGGGTGGCAGCGAAACAGCGTCAGCGCGATCAGCGGATACACGACGTAAAAGACCGGGTTCTTGAGCGCCACCGATGCCACCGAATCGCGCGTGTAGAGTAGCAGCACGATATGCACCATCGTGACGTCCGCGAAAGAAGTGATGTACTTCAGCGCAGGGCGGTAGCCCCTCGTCTTCAGGTGCACGAACACGGCACCCCCGAAAAGGAAGGCGGCGCCCAGAGCACCGAAATTGTACCGGTTGGATTCCTTTGTCACGGCGGGGGCGTTGAACAGCGCGAGCGCGGCTACCGCGCACAGAAACAACAGCCGGACCCGATTGGCAAGTCTCTCGGCCTCGACTTCGTTCTTGGCGAGCGCCTGGTTCACCGCCGCTGCGATGGTTTCGGTCACCTCGAACCTCCAGTGCATCCATGGACCCGGATGCGCGTTCCCAGGATTTTGTCAGAATACTTATACGTTGAATTGCGCCGCGAAGCAAGGGCCGGCATCGGCCGCAAGATTCCATTGCCTGCTCCACTCGATTGAGACCATGAAAGTGGATTATCTTCCATTGCGGTCGCCGCCGCCGCGCTGCCTGTGGTCCTTTCCGACAACCCCGTTTTTTCTGCCCCGAACTGATAAAGACGCGCCCGCAGCTCCCTGGAGTTAAACGCTGGGCGACCAGGCACTACCTCACGATGCGTTTAGTGCGCCGTACCCGATTCCGTGGGCTGTTCTCGCCAGGGATTTCGGGCACCGACGAGGCAAGAGCTAGTTCCCAGCAAGCCATCGAGGGCGGCATAGCCACCAGATCCGATCCAGGGGTCTCACAAGAGACCGCCTTTATGCCGCACCAGTTCCGCTAGGGCGCGCGTCGGTTGTGAGCCGGCGATAGGACGCGTAGAACAGCGCCAGGAACACCAGATCCGCCACCGCCCAAGGCTTCCACATGTCCGGGATTCCGCCGCGGAGCCAGTAGCCAAATACCACGGTGCAGTAAGAAACCTTCAGCAGCATCCCGAAAGGGATCAGGTTCCGGTTCGCCACCGGATTGCGGGCAATGGTGCCAAACATAATCGCGAACACAACCAGCAGCATGGCTGGAAACTCGATGTAGCCGGGATGGTTCGGCGGTGTCACGTTGAACCACTCGAAGAGACTTCCGGGGAGCAGCAGGAACGCTATCCCCAGGATTCCGTCATAGGCTGCCGCTA
>PMYB01000118.1:3522-8167 GCA_003170915.1 Bryobacterales bacterium
CGTACAACTTCACCACCAACTTCTTGAAACCTTCCGCCAGCGCTTCGGGACTCATCGCCGCGGGCCTGAAGTTCACGTCGAAAAGCGTACATTTGTCCCATCGGCCGTCCTCGATGATCCGGCCTTCGCGCTTGAGCCGCGCGTAGAGCGGAGTGCCGGGGAAAGCCGTCAGGATGGTGACCTGCACTTCGTATAGCTCAGTTTCCTCGGCAAAAGAGAAGACGCGGTCGAATGCGGCGGCGTCGTCACCGTCCAGGCCGAGCACAAAGCAGCCATTCACCGTGATCCCGTGGTCCTGTATCTTGCGAATCGCCTCCCGGTAGCGGGGCCACTGCCTGCGCTTCCAGTCGCTGCGCAGCTCGAGACCGCGCAGGCGCTCTTCGGTGGGGCTCTCGATCCCGATTAGAACTTGCGTGCACCCACTCTGGCGCATGAGATCCAGCAGTTCGTCGTCCATGCTGACGGAAAGGTCCGTCTCGGCGAACCAATGAACGCGCCGTTCCGTCAGTGCCCGCAGCAGTTCCTTCCAATACGGCCTGTCCACGAAGGTATTATCGTCGGCGAACTCCAGGAAGGGATGCTCCCATATAGTCAGTATCCTGTCGATTTCCGCCAGCACCTTCGCTGCCGGTTTCTGTTTGTAGGAGCCGGTCAGCATGACCGAACTGCCGCAGAACTCGCAGTGGTGCGGGCACCCGCGGCTGGTCTGTACGGTGATGCGGTTGTATTGGGAAGGGTCCAACAACTCGAAGGCCGGCATCGGCGCGCGGGCCAGATCGAAGGAACTCTCGCGCGATCCGTAGAAGCGCCTGAGCCGACCCGCGGCGCAGTCCGCCAACACCTCGGTCCAGCACGCCTCCCCTTCGCCGATCACGACTGCATCCGCGGACTCGGCCGCCTCTTCCGGAAGCGCCGTCACGTGAGGCCCGCCAATGACAACGAGAATTCCATGCTCCCTATAGGTCCTTGCCAACGCGTACGCCTCGCCGATTTGCGCGCTGTAACTCGAGATCGCGGCCAAGTCGAGGTCCAGCGGAATATTGGTGGAGCTCGTGAACTCCGGCATCTCGATGTAGCGGACGTCGTGCTCATCCGGGGTCATGCCGGCCAGGGTGAGAAGCCCGAGGCTCGGCAGCGAGGCGATGGTCTTGCTGCGCTCGACGAAACCCGGCAAAGTCAAACCGAGGCGCAGCAATTCCGCATCGCAAACGCGGATACCGCTCATGGCAATCAGTGCGATTTTCATCGGGTAAGAACCCTCCATGCAATCATGGCGGCCGCCGCGATCACGCTGAGCGCGGGGATGAAAAACAAATGACGGAAATCGCTCTTGAAGGCGGAGAGATAACACACGAGCGGCATGCTGACCAGGCCGGTGAGCAGCAGCCGTGAAGGCCACAGCGTGCCCTCGGCGATGCCCAGGACTGTCATGCTTAACGCGAAAGCCAAGTTGAGGAGCCCGAGCGCCACCAGCGAGATGTGCCCCAGCCGCAGCATCCGCCTAGCCCATGAATTGTAGCCACCTAGCCAATTCTCGCTGTGGAAGAACAGCCCTTGCGCGGCACCGGCAACGCACCCGATGCATATACCGATCCAGCCGGCGGCAAAGGCGGCTTGGATTTGCATGTTCGGCTCCGAAACACCTGACTTACAGGGACCGGAGTTTCGATTTTGGACTTCCGGGCCGCATTCAGTATACACCCAGACGCCGCCCTCTCGGGCCGACGAGTCGCCGCACACTGTCCGTAGGCTGCCACAGATCTTCCGTTTTAGCCCGAAGCCCGATAAGTGGGGTTCTCTTCCCCGTGACGGGTCGCGGGGTAGATCCCCGATCCAGCGACCGTCAAAACCACTCCTCGCCTGGGCGCGTCGGGGTCGATTTCTTCCTCGGCTTGTTCTTCCGTTGCCTTGCGTCCGGGTAGATCACCTGGTGAGGGACCGCATCGATGAGTTCCTTCTCGCCGCCGTAGTCGTGCAGGCTGATCGCGCGACTCCGCGCCTTCAGGAAACGCAACACCTCCCCCCGCCACCACGACTCCCGTGCCAGCAACCCGGCCACGCGGCGACCGCGATCCGCCAAATCGGCCAGCCGCCGTTCGGTCGCTTCCCGCACTCGCTGGTAATCTGACTCCTTCGGCCGCAATTCGACGGCGATATCGATGTCCCCCACGCGATCTAGTTCAGGCCGGAGATAGCTGCCGAACAGGACTACTTTGGTGACCCGGGCGAGGAAGTACGCATTACTGTTGACTTGGTCTACGCGTTCCAAGAATTCCTGCAACACCCGTTCGGCAGTCTGGCGAGTGATCGGCTTCGCTGCTGAGGCCGCGCCAAACGACTGTGCGAGTTGGGTGGTCGTCCACGTCCCGGAGTCTCTGCCTCGGTTCGCCTTGGCCAGGCCCGCCTTCTGCAAGGCCTTGATGAAATCGGCGGCTCGCTGCGGGCCGATGCCGGCGCTCTCCTGGACGGCCTCCGCATCCCAGTGCAAGCGGTTGTTCAAACGCCGCACGACTTTGCGGACGAACAAGACTGGGAACTCGCCTAGCACGTCACTCGGATCAATCCGCATCTGATCCTCCAGGATAGGCAACTTCAGTTCCGGTGAGATCACCCGGCCTCCCGCTGGCTTAGGTTGCCAGCTTCAAGCAAGATGGTCCGGCGGCAGGGAGGCCGCGGTATGAAGAAATCGAGCAGAAAAAAGAAGAAGACGCCCAAGCGGGTCTTGCGGCTGCCGGACCTGGACTACGCGAAAGGGGCGGTGCTGAACACCCTCGGTTCGCCGGCATCGAAGCCCTCGTACGAGTTCGCCATCGACGATTTCGTGATCTGGTACTGCTCGGAACCGAGGCTGGCGTTCAGTAAGACTGTCGTAATCCGCTACCGCATCGAACTGGAGTCCCGCCGGCTTGCCCCGGCGACGATCAACCTCCGCTTGGCGGCTGTGCGGCGGCTCGCTTACGAGGCGGCCGACACTGGATTGCTCAGTCCGGAGCTCGCAGCCGGCATTCAACGCGTGAAAGGCGCCAAGAAGGTGGGCGTTCGCCTGGGCAATTGGTTGACAGCAGATCAGAGCCTCAGGCTGTTGCAGGCGCCAGAGGCGCAGACGGTAAGGGGCAGGCGTGATCGGGCGATCCTGGCCCTGCTCCTGGGCTGCGGCCTGCGGAGGGCGGAAGTCGTCAAACTCCAGGTCCGGGACATCCAGCAACGCGAAGAGCACTGGGCGCTGGTCGATTTGATCGGCAAGGGCCGCCACATTCGAACCGTCCCTGTTCCCGATTGGGTCAAGGCCGCGGTAGACGACTGGACAGGAGCCGCCACGATTGGGGACGGGCGGCTCTTTCGGTGCGTGAGCCGGACTGGCCCAGTTTGGGGCTCCGGCATTACGGAGAAGGTCGTCTGGCACACCGTGAAACGGTATGCTGCGAGGGTTGGCATCCAACAGCTCGCGCCCCACGATTGTCGCCGCACCTGCGCCCGGTTGTGCCATGCGGCGGGCGGCGAACTAGACCAGATCCAATTCCTGCTGGGCCATGTGTCGGTGGAAACGACAGAGCGTTACCTGGGGTGCAAACAGCGATTGCGGCAGGCGGTGAACGACAAAATCGGGCTGGAGCCGTGAGCGGCATCGCCGATTGGACTTGGTGAGTGGCGGGGTCAAACAGCCGCGCCGGATTTGTCGAAAGACAACCACGGCCCGGCGCGGCAAACCGTCAATGGAACAGAACCCCACATATCGGGAGCCGTGCTAAAACGGTGATCGACGAATGTTCGCGTTCGACGAATCCGAGAAGTCGCCACTGGGGGGACGAGCCAGACCTGCGGGCACCTCGTGTGGCGGAACGGTGTCTCTAGCACTATGAAGGTGATACGGTGGTCGGTGCTTTGCGTGGTTGCCCTCGCCGTGTTGGGCGCTGGCGCCGTCAGCATTTACCGGTTAAAGCTGAAGCGTGGTGCTGAAGATGTTGTTCGTGCGGCGTACGACTTTTCACTCCAAAGGCAGCCACCCACAGTTCAGGAACTTCGGGAACGATTTGGGCGGGCACTGCGGCAGCCCGATCCCTGTACGCCTTATGGTTGCGGGTATGATGTCTTTTTGTCGAACCGAGCGCTGGCCGAGTTTCACCTACTGCCATACACTACTCTCAGGTCGTCCTTTTGGGCGAACAACGGTGTCGTTGAATCAAACATGCTCGAGCTCTGGACGATCACCGGAAACGGTACCATGCGCTTGTCGTACGTCCTGGTCAAGTATTGTGATCAATGTAATTCATTTACGATTCACCCTTGGGAGGATTCGTCTCCATTGGGTGTGACCGGCTCAGTAGAGATCGGCTCCGTCTCGACTCCGAGCGAGAAACGCACCGCTCTGGCATTGAACACCGACTGCCTGATAAGCTGGCGCGGGTGCACCAACATCGCTGAGCTATTGCCAGCGGTTTGGTGGGTAACTCCGGCTCGAACTGTTGGCTGCCGCATACGCAACCGAGAGGGTGATGTCGGAAGGGGGCTAGATCTGCCGTAGTGTGAGTGGAATCCTTCTCGGTTTCCACAGGCCCATACGAGATCTTGTCAACACTAAGCCCGTTTGGGGCAGATAAACGGGGTTACCGGAAATTGGACCGAAACGGCGTTGAACGAAGCCGCC
>PMYB01000069.1 GCA_003170915.1 Bryobacterales bacterium
ACTGTTCGATTAGAATATGCTCCATGGTACAAATTGCGTATGCCCTCTTTTAGCGTCGAAACGCCCCAACATTGCTATTCGGCCGTTGTGGAGCGTGGCGTCATCGGGCATTTGGCGCAATACATCCCCTCCAAAGCCGGCAAGCTGTTCGTGGTTTCCACCGAAGACGTATGGCGGCACCAGGGCGAAGCGCTCGAGCGCGGCCTTGCGGGCGTGGCTTACGAAGTGCTCCACCTGCCCGGCGGCGAAGAGCATAAGCGGCTCGCGCCGGTCGAACAAGTCGCCGAGGAAATGGTGCGCCGCGGGGGCGACCGGTCGAGCCTCGTCGTGGCCTTCGGCGGCGGCATTGTCGGCGACATGGCCGGCTTCCTCGCCGCCATTTTCATGCGCGGCATTTCGGTGCTCCAGGTTCCCACCACGCTGCTCGCGCAGGTCGACGCCTCCCTCGGCGGCAAGACCGGCGTCAACCTCGTCACCGGCAAGAACCTCATCGGCAGTTTCCACCAGCCGCTCGCGGTGCTGATCGATCCCGCGGTGTTGGCGACGCTTCCCGAACGCGAATACCGCTCCGGCCTCCACGAAATCGTCAAGGCCGGCATCATTCGCGAACCCGATCTGTTCCGCTTTCTCGCCGATCGCACCCGCGAGGTGCTGGCCCGCCAGCCGCAAGCCGTCGACCGCATCATCGCCGATGCGGTTCGGATGAAGTGCGAAGTGGTCTCGTCCGACGAGCGCGATACCGATCTCCGCCGCATCCTCAATTTCGGCCACACCTTCGGCCACGCTCTCGAAGCCGAAACCGGTTACACCCGTTTCCTTCACGGAGAGGCCGTCGCCTTCGGCATGCGCGCCGCCGCTTGCCTGGGCCAACTAACGGGCCGCCTTTCCGCCGATGACAACGGCGAGATCCTCGAGATGTTGCGGCTCTACGGCCCCATCCCGCCGCTCGACGGCATCCCGCCCGCCAACCTCCTCGCGCGGCTCGTGCACGATAAGAAAACCGTGCAAGGCAAAGTCCATTTTGTGTTGCCCGTGCGTATCGGCGAGGTCGCGGTGGTCTCGGGCATCGACGAAATGCTGGTGCTCGAATCCATCCGGTCCGCCCTCTCATGAAGGGTACGGCTCCTCCGGGCGCGCGCAATGAGCGGGAAGCCGCCAACTGGGTGCGCGGCATGTTCAGTCGCGTGGCGCGCCGCTACGACGTGGCCAACCACGTGCTCTCTTTCAACATCGACCGCCTCTGGCGCGCCCGCACGGTCCGCCGCGTGCGCCCCATTCTCGACCGCCCCGCCGCGCGGGTCCTGGACATCTGCTGCGGCACCGGCGACCTGACGCTCGCCCTCGCCCGGGAATGCCGCACGCCGGTCCTCGGTTCCGATTTCTGCCACCCCATGCTCGTGGCCGCGCGTGCGAAAGTTGCCCGCCGCCGCGCCCGCGCGGGGTTATTCGAAGCCGACACCCTCCACCTCCCGCTGCGCGATGCCTCGCTCGATCTTGTGACCGTGGCTTTCGGTTTCCGCAACCTGGCGAACTATCGCGCGGGCCTCGCCGAAATGCGCCGCGTGCTGGGCCCCGGCGGCATGGCCGCCATCCTGGAATTCTCCGAACCACCCAACGCCGTCTTCGCCGCGCTCTACCACCTCTATTCCCGCCGCATTCTTCCGCTGATTGGCGGCGCTCTCTCCGGCTCGCGCGATGCGTACACCTATCTCCCGGAATCCGTTCGCAAGTTTCCCTCGGCTGAGGAACTGGCCGAAGAGATGCGCCGCGCCGGCTTCCGAGAAGTGCGTTACGAACGCTTCACCGGCGGCATCGTGGCTCTGCACCTGGGAGTCAGACCACCACCGCTCCCGCCCCCTTCAGCGCCGTCTCCAGCTCTTCCTTCCCCCACTCCGTGCTGATAAACAGCTCCTGCCGCGCCCCCGCGCTGAGCGCGATCGCCTTCCACCCGTTCTGCGTCGGCACCGTCACCCGCACCTTCACCTTGCCTCTGGCGTCGCGCACCGGCCGGATCACTCCCGGAATTACGGAGCGGATCGAGGGATTCGCCGCCAGCAGCTCCTCCAGAATGCCGCGCACGCCGTCGATGATGCTGTGCTCCACCTTGAGCCTGTCTCCCGCCGTGCGCAGGCGCATCTATTCCCACCCCTCTCCGCCGCGCAACGGAACGAACCGGCACAACACCGCCACCCGGTAATCGATGCGTCCGCGCTGCTTCGAGACCACGCGCAGCTCCTGGTCGCCGTAGTCCCCCACGGGAATCACCAGCCGGCCGGGATCTTTCAGTTGTTCGAGCAGTGTGGCCGGGATCTCCGGCGCGCCAGCCGCCACCGAAATCGCATCGAATGGCGCCGCTTCCGGATACCCCATCGACCCGTCGCCGCACACCACCGTCACGTTCGTGCCGCGTCCCGTCCGCCGCAGGTTCTCCAGAGCCAGTTGCGCCAGCGCGGGAATGAGCTCCACCGATACCACGCGCAACGCCAGCACCCCCAGCACCGCCGCGGCATACCCGCACCCCGCGCCGACTTCCAGCACGGTCTCCGTGCCCGTCAGTTCCAGCGATTCCGCCATCAGCGCCGTCATGTACGGCTGCGAAATCGTCTGCCCGTGGCCAATGTGAATCGGATCGTCCTGGTACGCCACCAGCCGCGACTCGGCCGGCACAAACTCCTCGCGCGGAATCTCCCGCATGGCGCGGAGAACGCGCTCGTCGTGGATGCCGCGCCGGCGCAGTTGCGCTTCCACCATTCGGCGGCGCTCCGTTGCCCAATCCGGAATCAAGCTCGTTCGCTCCCAACTTTATAATAGCCGCGATGGTGCGAGGGTCGGCGCTCCATTCGTCGAATAGCGCGCTCTCAATGCCGGTCGGTCAGCTACGTGGTACGCCTTCGGCACCGCTCCGGATCCGGCGCGTTGAAGCGCCTTCAGCACCGCTCGCGGTTTGAGGCTAGGAAGGCGGGAACTCAAGCGGCAGGCAGAAAAACACGGATCTGCTCTTTTACGGGTTCCATCTCGATCCGCTTATCACCCGGAATGGGAAGACCTTCCTTACGCAGGCTTTCGAGGTAGGCCCGAATGGCGTTCTTAGCCATTTTGCGCGCCTCTTCGAGAGTGTCGCCCTCCGTGACAAGTCCTGGGAGCGCCGGACAGGTCACCACGAACCCACCCTCTTCGGCAGGCTCGAACAACACTGTATATTCGATTTCTTCCATCGCCTACAGTATAGTCCCCCTCATTTCCCCCGGCTCAGCCCCAGCGCGCGAATCCGCTTGTGCAAATTGGTCCGCTCCATCCCCAGCGCGCGCGCGGCGCCAGAGACGTTCCAGTTGGATTCCTCGAGCGCCCGCAGAACGTGCTCCCGCTCGGCCGATTCCCGCGCTTCCTGTATCGTCGATTTCACGCCCGGCTCCCGCTGCATCCGGATCTCCACCGGGACGGAATCGCGCGTCAGCCGCTCGCCCGGCGTCAGAATCGCCATGCGCTCGACGGCGTTCCGCAACTCGCGCGCGTTCCCCGGCCAGAGGTAGCTCTCCAGCAGCGGGAACACCGTCTCGTCCAGCTTCTTGGGTTTGAAATTATTGCGCGCGCAGAAATCTTCGAGGAAATATTCCGCCAGCAGGCGGACATCGTGCGGCCGCTCGCGCAGGGACGGCACCCGGATGGGCACCACGCTCAGCCGGTAGAACAGGTCCTCGCGGAACTTCTCCGCCGTGACCAGCGCTCCCAGGTCGCGGTTGGTCGCGGAAATCACGCGCACGCTCACCCGGATAATCTGCTCGCCCCCTACGCGGTGAAACTCGCCCTCTTGCAGCACGCGCAGCAGCTTGGCCTGGGAAGCCCCGTGCAGATCGCCCACTTCGTCCAGAAAGATGGTGCCGCCGTCCGCCAACTCGAACTTGCCGCGCCGCGCCGCCGTCGCGCCGGTGAACGATCCCTTTTCGTGCCCGAACAGCTCCGTCTCGATCAGCTCCGTCGGAATGGCCGCGCAATTCACTTTCACGAAGGGCCCGCCGGAAAACGGGCTGGACTTGTGGATGTGCGCCGCCAGCAGTTCCTTGCCGGTCCCCGATTCCCCGATCAGCAGCACGCGCGCATCCGACCGCGCCGCCATGGTGGCCTGCTCCACCGCGCGCGCCCACGCCGGGCTGGATCCGATCATCCTCGGCGCGCCGCCCACCATCTCGCGCAGCCGCTCGTTCTCCTGCCGCAGGCAGCCCTGTTCCAGCGCGTTCTTCACGGCCAGCAGCACGCGGTCGCGGCCCAGCGGCTTCTCGAGGAAGTCAAACGCGCCCGCGCGCGTCGCCTCCACCGCGTCCGCAATGGTGCCATGCCCCGAGATCATGACCGCCGGCGCCGAGGCGCCGTTCTGCCGCGCCGCCCGCAGCAGGTCGATTCCGTTGCCGTCCGGCAGTTTCATGTCGAGCAGGTAGGCGTCGGCGCGCTGCGCGTCGGGGTGGCGGTTGAACTCCGCCACGCTCCGGCACACGCTCACCGCATAGCCCTCGCGTTCCAGAATCATCCGCAGCGAGCGGCCGATGTTCTCCTCATCATCCACGATCAGAACGCGTTTGGATGCCATTCGTCGCCACCGGCAGCGCCACGCGGAAGCCTGCGCCGCCCAGTTCTCCTTTCACCAGAACAATGTCCCCGCCCGACAGCAGCGCGCTCTTGCGCGCGATGGAAAGTCCCAGCCCCATGCCCCGCTTCTTGAACGAAATGGTGGGTTGGAACAGCGAGGCGCGCGCCTGCTCGCTCAGCCCCGGTCCCGAATCGTGTACTTCGATGTTAACGCGCCCGTTCTCCGCCGACGTCACACCCAGGATGCGCCCGCCCTCGCCCGCGGCCTCCGCGGCGTTCTCGAGCAGATTCGTGAGAATCCCCTTGATCAAATCCTGGTCCGCCACCACCATGGGAACGGCGTCCGCCAGCCGGCAGTCGTAGGCCACTTCCGGATGCGCGGTCTTCAGAAACGCCATGCGCTCCTGCAACAGGGAATTCACGTCCACCGGCGCGGGCTCGATGGGCGGCTCGGTGGCGAACTGCGAGAACGCGCGGATGCGCCGCTCCAGGGTCTCGATTTCGTCCACCACAATCTGCGTGGCCTGCTGCATGAAGCCGCGGTCGGCCTCGTCGTAGCGCGCCATCATCTCTTCCACCGTGAGCCGTATGGGCGTGAGGGAATTCTTCACCTCGTGCGCCATCTTCCGCGCCAGCGTCTGCCAGCTTGCAAGCTGCCGCAAATAGACCAACCGCTCGGTGCTCTCTTGCAGCTTCTCCGCCATGTGATTGAAGGCCTGGATGGCGCGCCCGATCTCGTCGTCGCGCCGCGTCTCCACGCGCGCATTCAAGTCCCCCGCCGCCAGCTCCGTCAGGCCCTCGGTCAACTGTTGGATCGGCCGGCTGATGCGATGCGCCAGGTACACCAGCAGCGCCAGCGATGCCAGCCAGATGGATACCGCCAGCAGAACGTATGCCAGCTTGAACCCGCGGCGCCAATCGTGCTCCTTGGCGTTGTCCACCAGGGCGCGCGCATCCCGGATCTCCCGCTCCACAGTGAGCCGCTCCATTCCCCCCAGGCTTGCCGAGTAAGACCAGACTTCCTCGCCGTGCCGCACCAGGTAGTCCAACTGGTCCCCTTCATGGCCCGCCGGCAAAAACTGCTCCGGCTCCTCGCTTTCGGCGAACGCTTTTACCGCCGGGGGCCAGTTGGCGCGCTCTCCGGGCGTGTACTTCCGTGGTTCGAGCGCGCCCGATTGCGCTTGCTGCTTGAGATCGTCGCGCACATGCTGGTAGAATTCGTGGCCGGTGCGTTGCAGGGATTTCGCCATGTTGTCGAGCTCGGTGGTGGAGGAGAAATCCAGGCTGAATTCGAGCAGCGAGGTAGTAATCCATACCGTGGCGGCTAGCGGCGCCAGGGTCGCCGCCAGGAAGATCAGAATGAGCCTGTTGCGAAGCCGATTCACCCGTTTCGCGCGCCCCGGCCCGCTGCGCGGCGCAAATCCTCCAGGCGCAGCGGACCCGCTTCCCGCGTCCAGTTCGGATCGTCCGGCCCCGGCTTCCTGCTGAACAGCTCGATCAGGCTTCTGAGGTTGAGGCCCGGCTCGCCCGCCCCGCTCGAGAGGTCCTTCTGGTCCGCCGTCCGCAGCTCGAACCGCAGCCAGAAGGGACGGTCCGGCGCCATGCCCATGGCGCTGATGGCCAGGCCCTCCAGGCACCAGGCTTCGGCCGCCGGGGCCGGCAGCACGTGCGGAGTCGAGCGCGGTGTGCTCCCCAACTGGGTCACGGAGAACTTCTCCTCCCACAAATCGTAGCTCACCACGAAGCGCTCCGGCACGCGCCGGAACACGACGTCGTGGTTGTCGCTGAACAGCGTGAGCTGGGAAAGAAACACCACCGTGGCCGCGTCTTTCAGCCGCTCCAACGGCTTTCCGGTCAGGAAGTGCAGGCTGGGAGCCGATACGTGAAGATTATCGCCATCGAATGTGACTTCGATCGGTTGCGCGCCCCGCGCCGGGAATAGAGGAACCGCTAGGCCGGCCAGAAGCCAGCTCCTGCGGCTGATCTGCTGTCCCCGAGCGGGTGCCGGCATTAAGGAATAACGCCCATTATGAAGATCGGCTCGACGTGCCCCGAACGCATCGGAAACGCCACCGCGAGAGTGAACACCGACTCCCGCAGGCCCACTCCGAGCGAATGCCTCGGAACGGCCGCCTGGCCCTCGTCCCAGATGGCGCCCGTATCGTAGAAGATCCGGAAAAGCCCGTAATGGTAATCGACGGTGTTGTGAACCATGCGGTTTCCGCCCAAGGGGTCGATCTCGTACTTATTCCAACCCCGCAGGTACACGCTGTTGCCCATCACAAAACGGTCGTCCAGTGGCGCCCGTCCGGTAATCACGCCTCCCGAGAAGGTGTCGCTAAGCACGTGCTTGCCGTGCGTGAGCTGGTACCGCATTTCCCAGGCGTGCGACGTGTAAACGAAGTCGCTGTCCAGAATTCTGGCGGCCGCGCCCAAGCTGTAGCTTGCGTCCAGGTCTTGCTGGTTGTCCGATTCCTCCAGGCGCTGGTGATAGCGCAGAGTAGCAATCAGGGCGTTGGAGGCCTCGGTGTGCACGGCCGGATACTGTTCTCCAAAACGTTCGAAACTCGCCCCCACCTCCAGGGTCAGTGGTTTTGCCAGCGCGATGGTCACCGCCGGCTGGAAATTCTGCCGGGTGCGGTAGGCATCCGAAGTCTCCTTGGATCCGCCGGCCGCCAGCGCGTCCAGCGTGCTGCTGTTCCACTGGTCGTGGTAGCTATCGAACTGGAACTTCAGGTCCACCCGGTCGGTGCCAACGTGCCTGTTCTCGTAACGCGCCGAGATGCCGGCGTAGCGCTCATTGAGCGAGTCGCCGTCGCTCACCAGGCCAAATCGGAAGGAGTTCTGTTGCACGGTGGCGTCCACTCCTCCGTTCCCGCTCCACCCCTGTTGTGAGTTGTAGACGAACTTCGTGACGCTGGCGCCCACGTCGCCTCGATACGGTTTGACTTCGAACTCCACGCGCACGTGCTCGGGGCTGTCGCCGCGCAGCACGCGGTGGCTCACTTCGCGCGCGGCCAATTCCTTTTTCATCCGCGCGGCCAAGCTGTCCAGCGCCGACGGATTCAGCCTCTGCCCAATCAGGGCGGCCAAGTCCTTGCGCAGGCCCGAGCTCAGCCTCTGGTTCTGGTTCCGATCCGACACCAGGTCGGTCTTCCAACCTTTGCCGGCGACCGTGACCGTATCCACCGTGTAGCGCGTGTTGACATTGATGTCGGAGTCCTGCGTTCCGGCGAAGAGCAGGCGGCCAAAAAGCAGAAAGCCGAGCCAGACGTGTTTCATGTGGTCCCTCAATGCACGCCGGATACCGTTTCTAACACATTGAAGGGAAAAGAGATATCTTGTGGGCCGTTGTGACTTCGGTTCACAGGTGTGGA
This sequence comes from Bryobacterales bacterium, assembly GCA_003170915.1. Classification (GTDB taxonomy): domain Bacteria; phylum Acidobacteriota; class Terriglobia; order Bryobacterales; family Bryobacteraceae; genus Fen-178. Next base: position 7,959 of record PMYB01000069.1, read on the forward strand.
ATGGAAAAGAAGCTCTTTCCGCGATGCCGGGGCGGCCGCGGTGCGGCTTACAGAACCTTTGCCAACTCGTTCGCAAAAGCGCTGCGGGGCGATTGTTCTCTCTGTCGGCCGCCGCGCTTCCTGCGTTCCGGAGGACGCTGCTGCTGTGCGGCGCGAACGGCGTTGGGCGCCACGGCTGGCTGCGGCCCGCGTGCGTCCTTCCCTTTCGGGGGCTGCGCCGCGTTGGCCCGCAACAGCCGGTCTTCCAAAGGCGCGCGATCGAAGCGGCGAATGATGGACTGCATCTCGTCGTTGGTCGGCGCTTCGACAAATGCGAAGCCCTTGGATTCCTGGGTTTCGTGGTTACGGATCACTTTCACGGCATCCGCCACGAGATCTTCGGCGGTCAGCCATTGCCTGATGTCATCGGCGGTGACCCATGTCGGAAGATTGCCAAGAAATACGGTAAAGCTCATTCAGTTGATTATTTTTCTCCGTTGGTTGGATTGGCGGTACTTCAAGGGGAGGATTCCGATCTGCCAACTAGATGGTATCAGGTGCCGGACCCGATTGCAAACGGGCTATTTGGGTGCATTCACGTGTGGATGCGTCCAATTGTAGAGAGCCCAAAAGAGCCCGGCCACGAGGCCCAATCCGATGAGTATTTCCGGAACATCCGGAGTCCCCATAGGTAATCTCCCAATTCGGATTATAGGCCCCTTTGCCGGAAAATGGAATCCCCCTATTCTTCTTCCGCCTTCACTTCCGCCTCCGGCAGCACGTCGCGCTCGCCGGCTACCCACACGTACAGCGTCGGCAATAGAAAGATGCCCAGCACCAGCGCCGCCATCAGGCCGCCTACGATCACGATGGCGAAGGGCCGCTGCGAATCCGAACCAATGCCGCGCGACATCGCCGCGGGCAGCAACCCCACACTGGCCACCAGCATGGTCATCATGATGGGGCGCAGCCTTTGCACCGATCCGTTGACGGCAGCGCTCAGGATCGCTTCACCCCGCGCGCGCAACTGGTTGATGTACTCGAGCATGATGACGCCGGTCTGCACGGCTACCCCGAACAGCGCCAGAAAGCCCACGCCGGAGGAGACGCTGAAGTGCGTATGCGTGATCAATAGCGCCACCAGGCCGCCAATCGGCGCCATCGCCACGTTGGCGAGAATCAGCATCACCCACTTGAAATCCTGGAACATGGTGTAGAGAATCAGGCAAATCACCAGAATGGTGATCGGCAAAACAATCATGAGCCGCTTCGACGATCGCTTCTGGCTCTCGTACTCGCCGGCCCAATCGATGTGGTAACCGGTGGGCAGTTTCACCTGCCGGGTCACCTTGCTCATGGCCTCCTCGACCGTGCTTCCCAGGTCGCGGACGGGCACGCTATACTTGATGGCCACGTAGCGCGAATTGGCTTCCCGATAGATCTCCGATGCGCCATCCAGCACCTCGACACCGGCAAGCTGCGCGAGCGAAACGCGCTCGCCGGAAGGGCTCACCAGGCGGATGTTTTCAATCGCCTCCCTGGTGCTCCGGTAGGGCGCCTGATAACGCACCACCAGGTCGTAGCGTTGCTCGCCTTGGAGCACCTGGGTCACGGCCTTCCCTCCCACGGCGGTCTCGATAGCGTCCTGAACGTCGGCCACGTTGATTCCATATCGGGCCGCCCGCGCGCGGTCCACCGTGAACTCCAGGTTGGGCTGGCCGATCACGCGGAACAGGCCGAGGTCCGCGATCCCCCGCACCGTGCGCATGACATTGACGATTTCTTCGCCCTTGGCTTCCAACACCTTCAAGTCGTCGCCGTAAATCTTGATGGCAAGCTGGCCTTTCACTCCACTGACCGCCTCCTCCATGTTGTCGGCGATGGGCTGTGAGAAATTCCATAACGCGCCGGGAATCTTTTCCAGTTCCCGATCCATGGCCGCGATGAGTTCCTCTTTGTTCTGCTGGAACACCGGCCGCCACTGCGCCTTGGGTTTGAGATCGACAAAGTATTCCGTGTTGAAAAAGCCGGTGGTGTCGGTTCCATCGTCGGGACGTCCCACCTGGCTGACCACCTGAGTCACCTCGGGAAACGATGCCAGAATCACTCGCGACTGGTCCATGACGCGCGCGCCTTCGGTGGGCCCGGTGCTCGGCGCCAGCGTGGCGCGCGCCCAGATGGCGCCTTCGTCGAGGTGCGGAAGGAACTCCGAGCCGATGATGCCGCTGGTGGTGAGATACCACGAGATGGCCACGGCCCCCACCGCCACCGCCAGGGTTACCCAACGAAGCCGGATCGCCAGGTGAAGGGCCCGGCGGTATGCCAGTGTCATCCAGACCATCGCCGGGTTGTGCCACTCGCCAACGTGCTTGCCGAAAAAGAGGCTGGAAATCACCGGCGCGACGATCATCGAAAACAGCAGAGAGCCCAGCAGCGCGAACGATACCGTCCATGCCATGGGCTTGAACAGGCGCCCCTCCACGCGTTCGAGCGTGAAGATCGGCAGGTACGCCGTGATGATAATGCCGATCGAGTAGAACACCGGCCTCTGTACCTCGTGCGCGGCTTCGCGTATCGAGCCCAGCGCCGTTCCCGCCTCCCGCTTGCGGCCCAGATACCGCACGATGTTCTCTACCATCACGACCGCGCCTTCCACCACCATCCCGAAATCCAGCGCGCCCAGCGACAACAGATTCGCCGGAACGTGGATCAGGCTGAGACAGATGCACGCGAACAACAGTGAGAACGGGATGGTCAGCGCCACGATGAGCGCGCCGCGGGCATTCCCCAGAAACATGAAGAGGATCAACGCCACCAGCAGAATGCCCTCGGTCAGGTTGTGGAGCACCGTGTGGGTGGTCAAATGAACCAGGTCGCTGCGGTCGAGAAACGGAACGATCTTCACGCCGGCGGGCAGGATGCGTTCATTCAGTTCCTGGACCTTGTCGTGAATGGCATCCAGGGTCGAATCCGAGTTGGCGCCTTTTCGCAGCAGCACGATGCCTTCGATAACGTCGCCGTTGTCGAGCACCTTGCCATCGGCCCGGTGAATCGCCTTCCCGATCTGGCCCAGGCGGATTCTGGCGCCCTGCGCAACCGTCCCGATGTCTTTGATCCTGACCGGCGTCCCGCCTTGCGTCTTGACAACCGTATCCTCGATGTCGCGAACGCTCTTGACTTGCCCGATGGCGCGAACGTTGATTTGCTGCAGGCCGGCTTCCACAAAGCTGCCGCCGGCGTTCACGTTGTTATTGGCGAGTTGCTGCTCGACTTGCCCAATGCTCAGCCCATAGGACACCAGCTTGTCCGGCTCGATGCGTACCTGATACTCCTTGGTGATTCCTCCGAAGCTCACCACGTCCACGACGTTGGGAACGGACTTGAACTGTTTTTCGAGAACCCAGTCCTCGAGCGACTTCAACTCCATCAGGTCGTATTGAGGATTGGCGCTCTTCAGCGTGTACCAATAGATCTGGCCGACCGGGCTGTAATCCGTTCCGATCTGCGGCTGAATGCCGTTCGGAAGCGTTGCCGTGGACATCCGCTCCAGCACTTTCTGCCGGTTCCAGTCGTTCTCCGACTGGTCGTCGAAAATCAGCATCACGCTGGAGAGCCCGAAAAGCGACGTAGACCGCAGATGGTCCAGGTGCGGAATGCCGTTCATCACGATCTCGATGGGAATGGTGACCTGCTGCTCCACCTCCTCGGCGGCCCGGCCGGGCCATTGCGTGATCACCTGCACGTAGTTATTGGCCACGTCGGGATACGCTTCCACGGGCAAATTGTGAAACGAGATAGCGCCCCAGACCAGCAACAGGATGGCCGCCGCCATCACCATCAGGCGGTTATTGAGCGCGTAGTCGACCAGGGCGCGGATCATCGGCTACTGCTCCGCCGTGTTCTGTAGAACCAGCGCGTTCGAAACCACGCGGTCCCCCGGCGCGAGGCCCGTCACGATTTCCTGCATGTTGGGATCGATCGTCTTTCCGCCCGTCACCTCCACGCGCCGAAACGTGTTGCCGCTGGCCGGCACGTAGACCCAGTCGCGGTCGTGCAGGTGCAGCACGGCGGAAGCCGGAACCAGCGCGCGCGTCTCCTTCTGCGGGCCGTGGAAGGTGGCCGTGACGAACATGCCCAGGCGCATCAGCCCGGGATTGTCCACTTCGAGCCGGACCTTGGCGGTGCGGATATTCGGGTCGAGCGCCGGACCGATATTGCTGACGCGCGCCTGCAAAACCCTGCCGGGAAAAGCGTTCAGGTGGATGTCCGCGTATTCGCCCATACGGACATTCGCCATGTCGTTCTCGTACACATCGCAGACGATCCAGACGCGGGAAAGATCGGCGATGGTGAACAGGTTCGGTGAATTGTCCAGGGTCTTGACGCCCGCCGCCGCCGTCACGTTCTGCTCGACAATCACCCCCGACACCGGCGCGAAAATGTCGACGGTCGTGGCGGGATGATCGACGTCCACTCCCAGCACCTTGAGATGCTCCAGGGCCGTCTCGACATCCACTTTTGCCTTGTCGTCGGTGTCCTGCGCGACCTCCAGGTCTTTGGCGGCGATGGCTCCCTTGTCGTACAGGAGTTTGGAGCGATCGAGTTGCGCGCGCGCCAGAGTTTCGTCGGCCTGCGCCTTGCGGTACTCGGAAAAGGCGCCCGAAACGTCCGTGCTGTGCACCCGCAGCAGAAGCTGCCCCTTCGCGACCGTGTCGCCCAGCCGCGCGCGAATGTCCACCACGCGCCCGGAGGCCAGCGAAATCACGGGCACATTCCTGGATACGTCGGCGCTGACAACCCCGGTCACGTTCAGTTCGGACGCGGCCACATGCGCGCTCGCCGTGGCCAGCGGAAACTGCTCCGGATGGTCCACCTTGACCATGTTGGCATCCTGTTCCCGCTCGACTTCGGCCGCGGGCGGCGCCTCGGCCGCCGGGTTCGGCTGCCCCTTCGCTCCACAGCCGCCCAGGAGAAGACCCAGCGCCAGCGTGAGGCCGGCTTCCATAAGAACGGCGTGTTTCATTGGATCGCCTCGCGGCCCACCGCAAGATTCAACTGGCCCGCGGCGGTCATGTAAGAACCAATCAGGTTCAGGTAATTCAGTTGCACACTGCGGTAGTCGTTCTGGGCATTCAGAAAATCCAGCAGCGACGCTCCGCCATGCTGGTAGGAATAGGAAATCGTCTCGCGAACCTGGACCGCCAGTTGCAGGTATTTCGCCTTATACGGGCGCAGCAGGTTCAGATTGCCGTTGACCATCGCATAGGCCGAATCCACGTCGCTGAACACCTGCGCCTGGGCGGCCTCTCGCAGCCGTTCGTTGCGGCGGATGTCCAGTTCCGTGCGCTGCTTCTCCCCCTGGTTCTTATCGAAGATGCGCAGCGGGATGGTGACGCTGAAACCGATGTACGCCGGAATGGGAGGATTGCGCCCCATGTCCACGCCGAAGGTCGGATCCGTCGACCCGTCGGCCACCACGAGCTTGTGGTCGGTCTGGGCTTTATCGACGGCTTGCGCGGCGGCCTTCAAGTCCGGCCGCGTATCCACAGCGATATTGCGAAACTCCTCCAAGGGCAGGATGCGTTCGGGGAATTCGAACGGCCCCGCGACGTCGAATTGCTCGACCGGCGTCCGGTCGTTCATCAGTGTTAAAAGCTGGATCTTGGCCGTTCGCAGGTTGGTTTCGGCGGTCTGCACATCGGCTTCGAACTGGACGCGCTGCAATTCCAGGCGATCCAGGTCTACCTGCGCGATGTCGCCGGCCTGGAACCGGTCGCGGCTCACCACCAGCAACCCGTCGTAGTACGCCAGGTTGTCCCTGGTCAGCGTCAGGACCGCCTTGGCTTGCAGGGTTTGTACAAATGCGCTCCGCAAGCTGAAAAGAAGAGTTCTCTCGAGGTCGGCTTGTTGCGACACCGCGATGGCGGTGCCCTTTTGGGCGCTCTCCAGCCGCAATTCCCGCTTGTGCTGCCGCTCGTGCAGGTAGCTGGCCGAGATCAGCGGCAGGGTGTTCGCCAGCGGGCGGTACGGATTGGGCGTGAAGGGGTCGAACTGATCGAGCGTGGTCGTAAGGTCGGGGTTGGGCCGCAGCCAGGCCGTCGTCTCCTGGGCCTTGGCTTCATCGACGCCGACCTGGCTGGCCCGCAGAGTCGGGTTTCGAGCTTCGAACTTGTCGCGAATTTCCTGCCACGTGAAAGCCTTCTGCGCGCGGACGCCCTTGGTCAGGCAAACCGCGATCAGAAGCCCGATGGACAGACGCCGCATGTTATCTCCGCATTGCGCAACCGCTCCATAACTGTCGCGGCTCGGAATGAGGTGCCGTACCGAGCCGCGAACGTCAGAGAGCGGTTGCTTCACTAACAATTTTGGCGTCATCCCGGCCCCGCCAAGCGCCTATCTTTCGGCGGAGCGGGACCTATCTTTTGGCCGAAGGCCTTGGTTTGGAACAGAGATTGTTCCTACAATCGGAACGGGGGCGCAGGCGCATGATGTTCCGTTATCTGCAGGGGTCCACGCCCGTGGTGCTCGCCCGGGCGGGATTCCTCATCGCCATCATCGCCCTCATCGACTGGCGCGTCGACCTCAACATTGCCTTCGGCTTCCTCTACCTGTTTCCCATTCTGCTGGTGGGAACGGTCTTGGCGCGCTGGCAGATCCTCCTGGCGGCTCTTCTTTGCACGTTTCTTTCCGATGTCTTCGACCCGTTCCCCTTTACGCTCGCCGTGGCGCTGCCGCAAGACATTCTGGTGTTCACGTCGCTGGCGGGCACGGGGCTGTTCGCTTACGAGATCACCAGGAGCCGCCGGCTGGAGATGGAAAACCTGCGCAGGGTCGAAGTGGAAATGACTGCCCGGCGCGAAGCGGAAGAGCAATTGGAATTCCTCATCGACAGCAGTCCCGCCGCCATCCTCACCACCGGCGCCGACAGCCTGATTCTGCGGGCCAATGCCGCCGCGCACCGTCTCTTGGGAGCGCCGGACGGGGAATTGGTTGGAAGAAGCATCCGCCGCTACATCCCCGCCCTGGGACGCGTGCCTTTCACCGGGGAGACGCCCCAGGCATTCCGGACCGAAATGCAGTGCCGCGGCGAGCGGGAAAACGGCGCTGTCTTCCCGGCCAACGTCTTCTTCTCCACCTACAACACGGCGATAGGCCCGAGGCTGGCCGCTTTGGTGGTGGACGCCTCCGAGGAGTTGCGGGAACGCGAAGAGTCGAGCCTCGAGCAGCTCATGGCCGGATCGCGAATTCTGGTGGGCGCCGTATCGCATGAAATCCGCAACGTGTGCGGCGCCATCGCGGTCATCTACGAGAACCTCGTCCGGAGCGGCGTCCTGACCGGGACCAAGGACTTCGAGGCGCTCGGCTCATTGGTCGAAACGCTCAATAAGATTGCCTCCCTGGAGCTCAAACAGAGCGCCAGCGATTCCGAGATCGGCGGCATTGACCTTCAGGAGACCCTCGACGATCTCAAGATCGTTCTCGAGCCGTATTGCCAGGAGGCCGATATTGCCGTGCACTGGGACATCCCTGGGGATCTGCCCGCCGTCTGGGCCGACCGCCACAGTTTGTTGCAGGTTCTTTTGAATCTCACCAAGAACAGCGAGAGGGCCCTGGAGGGCGCCGGCGTCAAGAGAATCGATATCGTGGTCCGGGAAGGCACGGGCGTCGTGTCCATCAGAGTTACGGATTCGGGACCGGGCATCGGTTCCGTCGACAAGCTCTTTCAACCCTTCCAGAAGGGGGCCGATTCCACGGGGCTCGGCCTCTATCTCTCGCGCGCTTTCGTGCGATCCTTTCGGGGTGATCTTCGCCACGATCCGGCGGCGCCAGGATGTTCTTTTGTGATCGACCTGGCGATCGCCGGTTCCCATGAGACGGATTATGAACGGACAGGCAAACACGGAACGTATCCGGCTGCTGTTGCTCGATGACCACGTTCTGTTTCGCGAGGGCCTGAGCCGCCTTCTGGCTTCGGAGCCCGACTTCGAGATGGTGGGCAACTGCGGCACGTCCGCCGAGGCCCTGGAGGTTCTGAAAGGCTCGCCGGCCGATGTCGTCCTGCTGGATTTCGATCTCGGCGAGGATCACGGCAGCCAGTTCATCGCGGCGGCCCGCCGGGCCGGCTACGCTGGAAAGATCCTGATGGTGACCGCCGGAATGGATGCGGCCGAATCGTCCATCGCCTTGCAATTGGGCGCGTCGGGCATCTTTCTGAAGCACAATTCTCCGGGGACGCTGGCTAAGGCCATCCGGCTGGTGGCGAGCGGAGAGATGTGGGTGGACCAGCGCGTCATTCACCTCATGGCCGACGGAATCCATCGGCGCGAAGGTCTCAGCTTTCAGAAGGTCCTGACGGAGCGCGAGCAGCAGGTGCTCCGGGGCATATTCGAGGGCCTCACGAACAAAGAGATCGCCGCCCGGCTGGGGGTATCGGAGAGCGCGGTGAAGGCCACGCTACAGCAGTTATTTCAAAAGACTCGCGTGCGGACACGCAGCCAGCTTGTAAGAATCGCGCTCGAGAGCTCCCTCGGCACCACGCGAAAGCTTTGACTTGCGCAGCCTCGCGAGCGCCCAGAGCAGCGCGCCTCCGCCGAGTAGCAGCACTCCCGAACACGGTTCCGGCGCGCCGGGAGGGTCGGGAGGGTCTGACGCCTCCAGTAGGGCGGCCCCGCCCAGCCTCGCGCCCACGCTGAGCCCGCCGCCCCCCAGGCTCACATTCAGGTCCTGCTGCAAGGTGTAGGGTGGCAGGCCCACGGTCAGGGCCGGTCCAGTGTTGAGCAGAATCAAGACTGCCGGCGAGCTGCCGAACAACTGTTGCGAAAGCGTCTCGGAAAGGTGCAGCGAGCCATCGAGAGCCGAGACCGCTCCGCCATAACGGGAGCCTCGGAACGTCCCCGGAACAAAGCTCAGCGGCGCGCCGAACGAAACCGAAACGGAGCCATCGCCCGATTCGAGAACCGCTTCGATCTGCGCCAGCGGATCCTCCGCAGCCGACACGAATACGAACCCCACGGAGGTGGGGTACACTGCAAGTCCGTAATTCCCGGCGTCGATGCCGAAATTCCAGGATGGAACCGTGAACGATAGCGCGTCGCTGGTATCGAGCAGAGCCGCAACCTGGGCGGAAACGTTAATCGTTCCCGCGCCGAGGGGCAGCGCTACCAGAACTACGGCCAATCCACACCATCGGTATGCCATTTGTTGTAATCCTAAGCTGCGGATCACCGGATGAACAGAACTCATAGTACTAGTACGGCACCGGTCTATGACTAGGACGCCTTGCAGCGAATGGGATTAGATTGCAGTACAATTTGGGGAAATCACATGAACTTCGAGAACATCTGTATGGCGCGGGAGGGGCTGGCCGCGGTCGTGACCCTGAACCGGCCGCAACGCCGCAATCCGCTCTCGCTCGGTCTGATGCTGGAACTGATCGGCTGTCTGGATGAGATCGGCCGCAACCGCGACATCCGCACGGTGATCCTGGCGGCTGCCGGAAAGGTTTTCTGTTCCGGCCACGACCTCTCCGAAATGACCGGCCGGAATATCGACGAATACCGCCGCATCTTCGACGTTTGCACCCAGCTCATGATGAAGATCCAAGCCATTCCGCAGCCGGTCATCGCCGAAGTGCAAGGCATTGCCACCGCCGCCGGATGCCAGTTGGTGGCCACCTGCGACCTGGCGGTGGCTGCCGAGGAGGCGGCCTTCGGCACCCCCGGCGTGAAGATCGGGCTGTTCTGCACCACCCCCATGGTGCCGCTCGCGCGCGCTGTCGGCCGCAAGCGCGCCCTTCAAATGCTGCTCACCGGCGAACTGGTAGACGCCCGTACGGCGGCGGATTGGGGGCTGATCAACCTGGTGGTCTCCGCCTCCGATCTGCCGGCGGCCACGCGGAAACTGGCGGCCAAGGTGGCGGAGGCCAGCTCGCTGGTAGTGGCGCTGGGCAAGCAGGCCTGGTACACGCAGATCGATCTCGACCAGGCCAAAGCCTACGCCTATGCCCAGGAAGTCATATCGATGAACGCCATGGCCGCCGACGCGCAGGAAGGCATATCGGCGTTCCTGGGGAAGCGGGCGCCTTGCTGGAGCGGCAAGTAGGGGCTAGGCACGCCCAGCCCGGACGACTCGGCCCCCTCCCTACCGAACTCCAAGGCCGGCCAGTCGGTGCTGCGCTACGGCCAGACCATCGGATTCGCCAATCGAACCATTCCGGCGGGGTCCTGGGTGCGGGAAGAAATGATCGATATGCCCGCTCCGCCGCCGCTCGACCGGCTCCCGCTCTCGACCGCCGTTCCCGCTCCGCTCCCGCCTCTTCCGGACTGCACGTTTGAGGGCTATCGGCATCCCGATGGCTCCGCGGGAACCCGCAACATCCTCGGAATCGCCACCACGGTTCAGTGTGTCGCGCCCACCGTCGAATACGCCGCGCGGCGTATCAAAGCCGAATTGCTGCCGCGCTTTTCCAATGTGGACGATGTCGTCGCCGTCACTCACTCCTATGGCTGCGGCGTAGCCATCGATGCGCCCGGCGCCGCCATCCCCATCCGCACGCTGAAGCACATCTCGCTGCACCCCAACCTGGCGGGCGCGCCTCTGGTCGTCTCGCTCGGCTGCGAAAAGCTGCAACCCGCGCGGCTGTTCGGGAGCGAGTTTCCGATCTTGGGCGAGGCCAACGTGATTCGCCTTCAGGACCTCCGCGGTTTCGCGGAGATGGTCGCGGCCATTATGGATGCGGCGGAGAAGCGGCTCGTCGAACTCGACCGCCGCCGCCGGCGGACCTGCCCGGCGGCCGGCCTCGTCGTCGGACTGCAATGTGGTCATCTGCTCACCCCGCGCGCGGAAACTCCGCAAGTCGCGCGCGCGCTCATCCGCGAAATGCAGTGGTATGACGAATATCTCGCGCGCGGCCAAGCCGACCGGAGCGCCAACACTACGCCCGGCAACAAGCGCGGTGGCCTGGCAAACATCGTCGAGAAGGCCCTCGGCAGCATCGCCACCGGCCAGGCCACCATCGAGCAGGTGGGATGGGAGATCTTTCGCTTCATCCTGGATGTCGCCAGCGGCCGCAAGAAAACCTGGGCCGAGCACTGGGGGCTGGCGAATGCCCTCTCGCCGTTCAACCCCGGGCCCGTCACATAGGAAGCTTTCCCTAGAAGATGAAGCTGAGGCCGCCGCGGAAACTGCGGGGGGTCTCGACCAGCAGCACGCGCTGGCCGCCGGCCATGCCCAGCGGCAGATAACCCTGCGCCAGCATGTTGCGCAGATCGGCGGTGGCTTCCATGCGCCAGGGCAGCATGGAGAAGCCCGGAATCGGCTGCCGGATGTAAACGTTCAACCCCGGCATGGGCCCGACAGCCTGGGTGCTGTACAGGTGCCCGGGCATGGCCCAGCGGTTACCGTCCGTCCACTGATAGCTGGCGATCATGTGCGTGCCGGTCCACGGCGAGGTGGCCGCGATGCGGGTGGTGGCGGCCTGCGTGCGGCCCGAACGGATCATGGAACGCAGCTCATCGGGACTGTCGCTGACGATCTCGCGGTCCTGCGCGGTGAGCGCGCCCATGGAACCATACATCAGAGTGGCGCTCAAATGCTCGCCCACGTTCTGCGTGACGGCGGCCGTGTATCCCACGCTGTGATAATTGCCGGCGTCGAAGATGGAGTTGCCGGAGAAGAGGTCGGGGAGGATGTCGCCGCCGCTGTACATACCCGCGGGCGCCACCAGCGAGAGCGCCGCGTTGGTCACCGATTCGCGGTAGGCGGAAACCTGATAGGTCCGGGACCGGGCCTTGAGAGAGTACGTCAATTCGTACTCTTCGCCGCGCTGGATTTTCGGCCGCGCGCCCAGCAAAGAGATGCGCGGGAACAGGCCGAGGGTGCTGAGATCGCGCTGCAGATCCGCATCCTGGGAGACCGTGCCGGCGAGGTCGGGCCGCCCGTTGCCGGACGTGTAGGCAAAATCCACTTCGGCGTTCTTCCCGGCCTTGTAGCTCAGGCGCGCGTAGGGGCTGAAATAGTTCAGGCGATCGAAGAACGAGACCGAATCGAGCGTGAATCCATACTGGAGCGCGACGTCTTCGGTAAGCGCGGTGCGGTCACTGAAGGCGGCCGACATGGAGCGCAACATCGGCAAAGCCGAGTCCGTCCCCGTCAGTGCCGCGCCCAGGCGCCCGGGCAGGAATAATTGCCGCATGGTGAGGGAAACCTCGGGGCTGCCGCCGGCGATGTCGCGGCTATAGCTGGTGCGGAACGCCGCGGTGGGCACGCCCGTCTGCGATCCGTATCCCACGTTGCCGCTCACCTGGAGCATGTTGTCGCCGTATAGCGAAGTAGCCAGCGCAAAAGCGGTGCCGAGATCGGCCTCGTTGCCGATACCCGTGACCAGCGGGCCATCCCCCGCGGAAACTTTCAGGATGCCGCGCGTATCCGAGAACAGCGCGTTGCGCGCGCTGGTTGCCCGGTTGCCAGCCAGTGGATCGGCGGCGAATCGCAGCACCGGCCGCGTGGATGAGGCGGTGCGCAGAACCCACTTCCACTCGTCGCTCATGAGACTGCCGCTTTCGGCCGACGGATAGGCGAGCTGGATGGTGCTGAACAGCGTGTTCAGGTTCACGTTCAGCACGCTCCGCATGCCGGGCTGCACCAGGATGTTCTTCTTGAGCGCTGGAACGAAAGTAGCGAGCGTCACTTTGACGGAGTAGAGGTCGGGGAACAGCCCCAGGAACTTGAATTGGCCGCAGTCGTCGGTCTGGACCTTTCCATAGACGCGGTCCTGGCGGTTGTAGAGCAGGACGATGGCGCCCATCTGCGGGATGCCCATGGAGTCGCTGACCACTCCGCTGATGACACCGGAGAGCTGGATGGGCCCGGCCGCCGGCGAAACACACGGCGCCGCCAGACAGGCGATGCCTATTGCCAGAAACGCGACCGTCTTATGCGTCTTCGTGCTAAACATCCGCGACGCCCATTTGGGGAGCGGGCGCACCCGCTCACACTAGGTTACCGTAAATTGGACCGACGGGGTAAGGGTTTGGTTGCGATTTTTATCCGTTACCTTCAGCCGGAGCGTGTACTGGCCCGGAACCAGGGTATTGAGGGGAAGAAGTTTTTCAATTGTGACCTGGCTGGTGGAGGCGCCTGGAATCTGCCCCACGTCCTCGGTGAAATTGAAGATCCGCTCGTTGGTGCCGTTTTTCACCACTTCGTACTCCACCTGCCCGGACGGCAAATGGGTTCCCTCTTCCGCCCCGAAGTTATAGAGTTTTAAGTAGATACCCATCTTTTCATCGTGCTTGAAGACGTCATCCATGCGCGGCCGCACCTTGGAGTCGCCAATCACGAACTGGCCGGTGCCGATGCTCTTGGAGGGGACCTTTTCAATCAGGTCGGCCAGAATCAGGGTGCTGGAAGACAGCTTATCGGCATCGAGGCGGGGCACCGTAACGGCCACCTCATAGTTGCTGAGGTTGCCGCCCACGACGTCCTTGGCCATGACGTTTAGCCGGTAGGTGCCCGGCGCCAGCGGAATCGTCTTCTGATAAATAGACTTGCGCTTGGTGTAATCTTGCAGGTACTCGGGCGGAGTGGTGCACGTGACGGTGTCTTCGAATACGCTCACCACGCGCCGGGTCATGGTGCTGAATTTCCCGTAGATGTCGACCACCGCCTTCTGCACGCCGTCCTTGAGCTGGAATTGCAGGTCCTTGTTGTCGAACTGGAGCGTCACGTTGGTGAGAACCGAGGCGTCCGTAACGGGGAAGAAGTCGTACCTCGTTTTCATGGGCAGGATGTTGTAGCTGAGGCGCGAGGTAATGGCGGATTCCAGGTCCTTGAACTTGATCTGCGGTGGCTTTTGCAGGTTGGCGAACTGCTCCAGGCGCGTGAACTCGTTCATGCTCTCGGTTTCGCCGCCGAATGGGGTGCCGAGGTGAGTGCCGTCGGTGCGGTTGAAGCGGTCGGTCTTGTCGGCGAGCCCCATCGACTCCATCATGGTGAGGCCGGCGCCCGGCACGTAGAGCAGCGCGTCCTTTTCGGACGGGTCCATGGTCATGCGATACTCGCCCGACATGGTGGGGTCGACGAACTCGATAATGATGTTGGTGCCGACGCCTTCGATGTAGCGGTAGCGCCACTGTTCGAAGGGGAAGGTGGAAGTCTCGCCGCCGCCCTCTTCGGGAGGCCGCTCGTAAGTGCCGCCGGAGGGGTGGGACTCGATTTCGTCGGCCGGGCCGTAGGTAATATAGATGCGCCCGCGGTCGGTCTTCCAGCCGGGGATGCCCGAAGCGTAATGCTCGTTGGCGTAAGCGATGCGCCGGTAGTGCTCTTCCTTGAACTCGTTTTCGACGGTATCCGGGGTGGGATCGCGGCGCAGCCAGAACTGCTCGATGAACTGCTCGCGCTCTTCATCGGTCGCGAGGCGCTTGAAGGCAGCGCGCTCTTCGTCGGTGATGATGTAGGCGACGTCCTCGTTCAGCCATTTGCGGTAGGGCGTTTCGAGCTCCTTGCGGAGCTTCTCCTCGCGTTTCTTCTTCTCCCTTTCCGACAAGGGCCGGGAGATGGTTTCGCGCTGGGGCGCAGTGGAGGACTTCTTGGTATCTGGCGGATTCTGATTCTGATCCGTCTGCTGTGCCACGGCGAAGAGGCCGATGACAATGGACAAGGAAACGCAGGCAATCGAAAGGCGCGTGGCGTTCATACGGCTCACCGTTTCCTCAGGACAGGGCTCAATTGGCTTACACCTATTCTAGATCGGGCGGTTAGACACGGTCAATCCCGTGAACCGGGGGCACAGGTGTGCCGAGGAGGGGCAAATGCGTGAAACCTCTTTCGGTCTACCGGCCTCCCGCACCCCGCAAGGCAAAACCCGTGCTTCACAAAATGCCCGCAAACACGGCTTCACCGCCGCCCGCTTCGAAGCCGGCTTCTTCACCACCTGCCTCAACGAGTCCTGCGACATCAACGGAGAAGCCCTCCTCCCCATGAACTCGGAACTCGCCGGGAATATCGAAATCACCAAGGCCAGGAACAGCAACCTCATGCTGGGCGATGGATTCCACCGCTGCTCCCGCCCCGGCCCCCGGCCCCCGGCGTTTTTCGGTGACAATAAGTCATGAAGCAATTTTTGGCTGCTCTGATCCTGGCGCCGGCCCTGTGGAGCCAGAGCGTGCCGCTTTATAAGAATCCCGACGCCCCGCTCGAAAAGCGCGTCGAGGACCTGCTCTCCCGTATGACCCTGGAAGAGAAGGTCTCCCAGATGATGAACGCGTCCTCCGCCATCGAGCGGCTGGACGTGCCCGCCTATAACTGGTGGAACGAGTGCCTGCATGGCGTGGCGCGCGCCGGACGCGCCACGGTCTTCCCGGAGCCTATCGGCCTGGCAGCCACCTGGGACACCGACCTGATCTTCCGCACGGCCACCGCCATTTCCGACGAAGCCCGCGCCAAGCACCATGAGTTCGTGCGGCGCGGGAAGCGCAACATCTATCAGGGCCTCACGTTTTGGACGCCCAACATCAACCTGGTCCGCGACCCCCGTTGGGGACGCGGCATGGAAACTTACGGCGAGGACCCTTACCTCACCGGGCGCATGGCGGTTCAGTTCATCAAGGGATTGCAGGGCGACAATCCCAAGTACCTCAAAGTGGTCGCCACGGCCAAGCACTTCGCGGTTCACAGCGGGCCCGAGCCGTTGCGCCATTCCTTCGACGCCCGCGTGGATGACGCCGACCTGCGCGAATCGTATCTGCCGCAGTTCGAGGCGGCCGTCCGGGAGGGCGGCGCGTTTTCGGTCATGTGCGCTTACAACCGCGTGAATGGCGATCCGGCGTGCGCCAGCCCGCGGCTGCTGGGCGAGATTCTGCGAGGCGAATGGGGCTTTCCCGGCTACGTGGTCTCGGATTGCGGCGCGGTGGGCGACATTTACCAGGGTCACAAGGTGGCCGCCACCGGCGAGGAAGCAGCCGCGCGCGCCGTCAAAGCGGGCACCGATCTGGATTGCGGCTCGGAGTACTCGGCGCTGGTTCCGGCTGTCCGCCAGAAACTCATTACCGAAGCGGAAATCGATACGTCCCTCCGCCGCCTGCTCACCGCGCGGTTCAGGCTGGGCATGTTCGATCCCCCGGAGAGGGTCCCCTATGCGCAAATTCCGTACTCCGTCAATGACAGCCCGGAGCACCGCGCGCTGGCCCTCGAAGCCGCGCGGAAATCCATCGTGCTGCTGAAGAACGAAAACGGCGTGCTGCCGCTGCGCAAGGGGCTGAAGACGATTGCCGTCATTGGGCCGAACGCCGACAACCTCGACGTGCTGTTGGGAAACTACAACGGGGATCCCACGGAGCCGGTGACGCCGCTTGAAGGAATCCGCCGCAAAACCGGGCCGCGCACGCAGGTGCTCTACGCGCAGGCGAGCGACCTGGCGGAGAATATGCCGACGCCTGAGACCGTGCCCTCCTCCGCTCTCTTCACGTCGGATGGCCCGGACCGCAAGAACGGGCTCCAGGCGGAGTACTTCAACACCGCCAATTTCAACGGCCGGGCCTACCAGGCGCCAGGCAAGCCCGCCGGAGAGATTCCGGCCAATCCCCAACCGCTGTTCACACGCATCGATCCGCAGATTGCCTTCCGGTGGTGGGATGGCGCGCCCCGCGCCGACATGGACGACGACAACTTCGGCGTGCGTTGGACCGGATTCCTGGCGCCGCCGGTGACCGGCAAGTATCAACTGGGCGCCATTGGCTTGAACGCGTACGAGATTTCGCTCGACGGTAAACCGCTGGTTAGCGGCAACAGCATTCACGAGTCCAACTACCGGTACGAGGACGTGGAGTTGCAGGCCGGGAAGCTGTACCCCATCCGCGTGGAATTCCACGAAATGGTGAACGATGCCGATATGCGGCTGGTGTGGGCGCCACCGGGCAGGAAGCTCGAAGATGCGGCCATGGAGGCGGCCGGGAAGGCTGACGCCATCGTGCTGTGCCTGGGGCTTTCTCCGCGGCTGGAAGGCGAAGAGCGGAAGGTGCCCGTTCCAGGCTTTGAGGGCGGCGACCGCATCGAACTCGGGCTTCCACGAGCGCAGGAGGAACTGCTACGGAAGATTGCCGGCCTCGATAAGCCGATGGTGCTGGTGCTTCTGAATGGCAGCGCGCTGGCGGTCGAGTGGGCGCGCGATCGCTTCCCCGCCATCGTCGAGGCCTGGTACCCGGGCGAGGCCGGAGGAACCGCCATAGCGGATGTTTTATTCGGCGATTACAACCCGGCCGGCAGGTTGCCTGTCACGTTTTACAAGTCCGCCGATCAACTGCCGCCGTTCGAAGACTACGACATGAAAGGGCGGACCTACCGTCACTTCCAGGGCGAGCCTTTGTACCCCTTCGGATTCGGATTGAGCTACACCAGGTTCACCTACCGGCTCCTCGCCGTGCCAAAAACAGCGTCGGCGAAGCGGGAGGTAAGGGTCCAGGTGGAAGTGCAAAACGCCGGGAAGCTGGCCGGCGAGGAGGTGGTCCAGCTCTATTTGAAGCGCCGCGGGGAGCAGGGCGCGGTGCCCATCCGCTCGCTAGAAGGGTTCGAGCGAGTCGCACTCCGGCCGGGTGAAAAGAAATTCGTGGAATTCACGCTGACGCCGCGCCAGCTTGCGCCGCCGGGATCTGTCGAGATCGCGGTGGGAGGCAAGCAGCCCGGCTATCGTGGAGCGGCGGATGCCTCCACCACGCAAGTACTCACGGCAAATCTGACAATCACGCCGTGACCGGAACCGCGATTCTGCTTGCGACGCTTGCGTGCGCTCTGCACGCGCAACCGGCCACCGTTTCCGGAGTTGGGGGAAAACGGCCGTTCTGAACCAGATCGTGGCCTTGCCGGAATATGACGTCACGGTAGCGATTGGGAACGGGCAATGATGGGAAGGGATGGCCGGGCAGGTCTTGTGGGCGTGGCTATAATAACGAGTGGTGCTGAGGTTCGAGTGGGATCCGCAGAAGGCGGCGAGAAACCTCGCAAGACATGGAGTGTCGTTCGAGGAGGCCGGGACCGTCTTCGGCGATCCGCTGGGCCGCATCGCGGGCGATCCGCGACACTCTATGGAGGAAGAGCGGTTCGTTTTGCTGGGGCTTTCGCGAGGGCGACGCCTCCTTGCCGTCATGTTCGCGGAGCGCGGGGAAGCAGTTCGCCTTATCAGCGCCCGGCCGGCGACACCCGGTGAGCGGAGAGAGTATGAAGAAAGAGCATAAGAAGGTTAGAGAAGCCGGCCAGGTCGATGCCGACGAGATACTTCCGGAGTACGACTTCAGTCACGCTCGGCCGAACAAGTATGCGTCGCGGTACGCCGCGGGCAGTATGGTGGTGGTGCTTGAGCCAGATGTGGCGGCCGTGTTTCCGAGTGCGGGAGAAGCCAACGAGGCCCTGCGCGCTTTAGCGGGTATTATCCAGAAGCACCGGCCCCATCGAACGGTGTCTCGCCGGAGCGCCTAACCAGCGCACGCACCCGGCCAATTTCGCCTGCAAGCCGAGGATAGCGGTTCCGGCGGTGAAACACCTCTGCATCAAATTCGGGCCACAAAACTGGGTGTGGTAAGAGAGTCGATGAACACGGCTCAGGTTCCGGCACCGGGACTCAATTCCGTTCTACGCTAAACAAATGGTGATGAAGCCGCGCTCCGGCCGCCTTGTGGCCGCTATCTCGATCTCGATTGCTTGCCTGCTGCCTCTTTCGCCGCAGACGGCGCCGCCACACGCGCTCACCTTGCCGCTGAAGTGCGCCAGTGGCGATTGCTCGCTGCTTCACGGTGCGCCGCAGACGGCGGGGATGCGCAGCGGGTTCGTCCGGCTGAAGCCGGACGGCTCGGTCGGCTGGCACACCACCGGGCAGAACGAAGAGTCGCTGGTGATCCTGCACGGGCAGGGCGACGCCCTGATCGAAGGCGAGCCGGGGCGATCCTTCACCGCGCCGGGGTTTGTCTATATCCCTCCGGCGACGCGCCACAACATCAAGAATACGGGCGGCGAGGTATTGGAATACGTGTACGTGGTGGCCCCGGCAAAGGCGCAGTAGCGGCGGGCGAGATCAAGCGCAGCGCGCGCGGCAGCACCTCCGCCTCGAGCGGCAACGTCCCGACCGGATCGCCGTCCATTTCCAGCGGCGTAGCGGTTCGAGCTTCGGCGCGCAGGCGCGCTGCGCGCCAGTGATGCACTTTCGGGTGCGAGTAGATATCGCCTGAATAGAGGAGCCGCAGGTTGGCGGCAACCTCACAGACGCCGACGCGCTCCACCAGCGTGACGTCGACCAGTCCGTCGTCGATGGCGGCTTGGGGCGCAATCAGGATGCCGCCTCCCTGGTAGCGCCCATTGGCGAGGGCCACGGTGGTCGCGTGAAACTCGGCCGGGGCGGCATCGTCCAGCCACAGCCGCACGTCGAATGCGCGGCCGGCCGCAAGGGTGGGGAGCGCCGCGGCAAGATAGCGGGCGCGGCCGGGAAAAACGCGGCTCCAGCCGCGCACGCGCCGCACCGCTTCGGCGCCCAGACCGAAGCTGGCTACGTTGACAAAGTGACGCTCGCGGACGTCGCCCGCCGGGCCGCGAAAGCGCACCCGGACCACATCCACCTCACGCACCTCGCCGGCGGCCAGCGTTTCGACCGCATGGCGTAGCCCGGCCAAGCCTATGGTTCGCGCGAAATCGCCGCTGCTGGCCAGCGGCAATACGCCGAGCCGCACGCCGGAGGCGCCCGACAGAATTCCGTTGACCACCTCGTTCCACGTTCCATCGCCGCCGACGGCGATCACCGGGTCGAAGCCGGCCCCGGCCAGTTGGTGAGCGAGAAGAGTGGCATGGCCCGGCCCTTCGGTGAAATGCGCCACCAGGGGACCGAGGCGCTCCTCGAGCAGGCGGGCAACCGCCGGCCAGCGGCGACGGGCTGCGCCGGCGCCGGCGTGCAGGTTGACGATTGCGGCCGCGGTCATACGGGAAAACCTGCATCAGATCGTAGCATGTCGCCAAAACAGACTGGCGGATTCGGCCCGTAGTGCGTCAAAATCTACCCATGAACATCACCATTACGGGCGCCTCTGGTTTCATCGGGCGGCACCTGCTGCAGAGCCTCGCCAAGGCCGGCCATTCGCTCCACACGCTGAGCCGCCACGCGCCTCCCGCGGAGAGTTTGCGCGAGGCCGATGTCGTCATCCACCTGGCGGGTGAACCCATAGCGCAGCGCTGGACGGCCGAGGCCAAGCGGCGCATTCGCGAGAGCCGCGTCGCGGGGACGCGCAACCTGATGGAGGCGCTGGCCACGCTGACGCGGAGGCCGGACGCCTTGATCTGCGCTTCGGCCATCGGGTACTACGGCTCGCGAGGCGATGAAATCCTCACGGAATCTTCCGCGCCGGGGAGCGGCTTCTTGCCGGAATTGTGCGTAGCCTGGGAGAGAGAGGCGCAGGCCGCGGAGGCGCTCGGCATGCGGGTGGTGCGCGTGCGCACCGGCTTGGTGCTGGACGCTCGTGGCGGCGCGCTTCCACGCATGTTGCCGCCATTCCGCATGGGCGTGGGCGGCAGACTGGGTAGTGGCCAACAGTGGATGTCGTGGATCCACCTGGAGGATCTGGCGGCGTTGTTCCAGTTCGCGGTGGAGAGCCAGATCCGGGGACCGCTGAATGGGGTGGCCCCGTATCCCGTTACCAACTCGGACTTCACTCGTGAACTGGCTCGCGCTCTGCGGCGGCCCGCGGTGTTCCCGGTCCCGGGATTCGCACTGAGGTTGTTGTTTGGCGAAATGGCGGACGTGCTGCTCGCGAGCCAGCGGGTAGCGCCCGGCGCGGCCCAGGCAGCCGGATTCCGCTTCCGCTTTCCGCAACTGGCCCCGGCGCTGGAAGGCCTGCTCGGCCGCTAACGCGGCGCGTTGGCCGTGGGGGCCGGCCGTGCCCGGCCCCGCCGCGGCGGCCGGTAGTGCCTGAGAGGTGCGTTGAAGGAAATGACGCCTAGAATGCCAGCGTATAATGGCCACCGGGACCGTTGTATATCAGGATGAAGCGGGAGAGAATCTCTCTGCCGATAATTGCGATGAGCGGTTGATTACCCATCATGGGAACTTTCTGGTCGGCTAGATCGATTTCAAGAAGGCGTCCGAACTCCATACCGGGAAGATTCGTGTTCGGAAACGCATAGCGGGCCGCATACACAGGGTGTTCTGAGGAACCTCTAGCCGTGAAGACCTTCTGAACGCTTATTGGCTGAAGCCCCAGCGCCGAAACCACCCGCTTGTCTACCCCACTGATTGTTGCCCCCGTATCAATTAACGCTAGGCCGCTCGAAGGAGGCGGTGCCGCCAAACCGAATTTCTGTAAAGTGGCAGCAACTTTTGTCGCAATTCCAATCTGGACAGGGAGTAGCGGACCGCACTGTAAAAGTCCCTGCGCGAACGGCGCGGCAGGTGGCGCGGGCGCGGCCCCTTGTTGCTGCTGCGCCTGCGCGTGAAATGAAAATTCAAATACCGGCATTCATCAGCCCGAGGAAGAGTGCGGGGATGTGAGCGACAGGGTCAGTCGCCTGAACTTGCTTAATCAGCATGGGGACGTTACCGAATCTTTCCACGCCAGCATCAAAAGCCGCCTCTGCATTATCATATACGCCGATCAATTCCTCGCCCACTACCAAAGCAACCTTGCCTTGGTGGTACTTGAGCCATTCCGCCCGGTGAGCCTCAAAGAATGCTTGTTCCTTCTCTAGAATCATATTCGCCTACCCTCCATTATAGCGGCCCTTTCCCTGAAAAAATCTCACCGTTCAGGTTCGGTAGGGTGAGTTCACCACCAAAAAACCAGGCAACGCAAGTGGATGCGCCCTATCTATGCCAGCAGTTCCGCCAGCTCCCAAACCCGACCCGTGATTCCCGCTTCCGTGGCCGGAGTGACGCGCAGTGAGCGGGGTAGCGTCATTTCATCTGGAGCGTTTCGGTGATTTTCCGAACTAGGGATTGGTATTTCTGTGGCGAGATGTCGCGCGGCGCAGAACCATATTTTTTCATCGTTTCAAGTTGCTTATCGACATATTCCCTAGCAACCGTCTCCAGGGACTTGCTGTCCTTATTCTCCATTTTCCCGGCCCTCCTTGTGGTTTCGGTAGAAGACATCGATCAGATATTCGGCGAACGCCTCGCGGTAGTGTTTATACCTGGCCCTGTGTTCTTCCTGGTGCTTTCGCAATTTCTCGTTTGGCTCAAGCATGGGCATCAGCATCTTGAGAACGTCATCTTGCCGCGGCGTTTTCCCCTCGCAAATATGGTCCCGCGCCGCACAAAATGCGTGCTCTGTGATCTCCGTCCATTCATCCGTATGCTTGTCGAAGAGTTTATCAAACTTCTTGTCTTGCAGATCCTTAATCTTGGATTCGGTCAGCGCCACAATCGCCCTTCCATTCAAGTGAAAACAGTGGCGATGTACGCGAGTACGTATACCGCCGTGAGCGAAAGCACTACCCTGAGCGCAGAGAGGGCATGGTCTGCGTTCCACTGATTGCCTCCGATAGCCTCGATGCAGAGCCACGCCGAGGCCAGCGCCACTATGATCGGAACGGCCCCGAATGCGGCCAAGTAGCGGTACTTGTCGCCCCGTTTGGTCTCGTACGTTTCGGCCTTGGACATGATGAGCCCAGAGAAAACGAGGATCAGTCCCGCAAGCGCGAGGTCGCTTTGAAGCACGGCGAGAAGTGTATCCCGCTCCGCCATTTTTTCTGGCGTTCATTGTACTCCCATTGTCAAGACGCCCCAAAACGGCTTTTCGCCTTGATCCCTTCCTTCCTTAAGCCTAACCTATGAAGAGCCGGGGGAAGGTGAACCGGCCCCGCCAAAGCCCTAAGGCGATGAAAAGTCGAGCAAAACTATTTTCATCATTTCCGTGAATTGCAATCTGCAATCAACGCACCCTTCAGGCACTCCGGCGGCCCGTGCCGCCACTCGCGTATAATGAATAAGTAACGGAGAGGGCTTGTGTCGTTGCGCGCGCTTTTTCGTCTTTTCACCCAGATCCAGTTGATGCCCGTCATGGAAAACGGCGAGGAGATCCTCGTCGGCGGGCAGGCCGTGCTGGAAGGCGTCATGATGCGCGCCCCCCATAGCTACTGCGTGGCGGTCCGCAAGCCGGACGGCGAAATCGTCACCGAACAGGCGCCGCTCGCCCGCATGTCCGAAAAGCACAGGATTTTCAAGTACCCGGTCATTCGCGGCGTGGGGACCCTGTGGCAGGCCATGACCCTGGGGCTCAGGGCCCTGCGATTCTCCAGCAACGTGGCGCTCCAGGACCCCCAGCAGGCCGCAGCCAACCAGCCGCCAAAAGAAATCCCCGGTTGGGCCATTGCCGCCAACCTGGTTTTCACATTCGGCATGTTCATTTTCATGTACAAGTTCGTGCCGCTTCTTCTGGTGACGAAGTTGCAGAAACTGTTTCCGGCTCTGGCGGGCCGCGTGCTGTTCAACATCGGCGATGGCTTGATCCGCATGGCCATCTTCTTGGCGTTCATGTTCGCCATCTCTCTTTTGAAGGATATCCGTCGTGTGTTTGAATATCACGGCGCGGAGCACAAGGTGGTTTTCAATTTTGAATCGGGCCAGCCAGTGACGGTCCCCAACGCGCAGCGGTTTACCACGTTCCACCCGCGGTGCGGCACCAGTTTCCTGTTCGTCGTATTGATCTTGTGCATCCCCATCTACACGCTCATTCCCTTCGACGGATTCCTGCCGAGACTCCTCTCGCGTATCGCGCTGCTGCCGCTCATCGCCGGTCTGAGCTACGAGGTGATCCGCTTCGCGGCCAAGCGGCGCGGCGGGTTGCTGGCCACGCTCGCCGCGCCGGGCCTCTGGCTCCAGCGCATCACTACCAAACCGCCGGCCGACGACCAGACGGCGGTGGCCATCCGCGCGCTCGAAGGCGCCATGGCCCTTGAAAAGGCACAAGGCGGACAACTGGTTATCGCCTGACCATCCATGCAATTCGTTCCCAAACTCGATCAGCTCGAAGAACGCTTCGAGGCTCTCACGCGGCAGTTGGCCGACCCGGCCGTGATCGGCGACGCCGATCAGTACCGCAAAGTGGCCAAGGCCCACAGCGAACTGTCGGAGGTGGTTTCCGCGTACCGGGAGTGGAAGAAGAACGAGGATGCGCTCTCGCAGGCGCGCCCCATGCTCGCAGACGGCGACCCCGATTTGCGCGCCATGGCGCAGGAAGAAATCACCAACCTAGAGCCGGAACTGGCCCGCCTGGAAGAGCATCTCAAGGTGCTCCTGCTGCCCAAGGACCCCAACGACGACCGCAACGTGGTGCTCGAAATCCGCGCCGGCACGGGCGGCGATGAAGCCACGCTGTTCGCGGCCGAGATCTTCCGCATGTATTCGCGCTACGGGGAAACGCAGGGCTGGAAGGTCGAGGTGACCTCCACCAGCGAGTCTGCCGTGGGCGGGCTGAAGGAAGTCATCGCCCTGGTGAGCGGCGACAACGTCTACAGCAAGCTCAAGTACGAAAGCGGTGTGCACCGCGTGCAGCGCGTGCCCGTCACCGAGCAGCAGGGGCGCGTGCACACTTCCGCCATCACCGTGGCGGTGCTGGCGGAGGCGGACGAAGTCGAGGTCAAGATCGATCCCAAGGAAATTCGTATCGATACCTTCTGTTCCTCGGGCCCCGGCGGCCAGTCGGTCAACACCACGTACTCGGCTGTGCGCCTCACCCACTTGCCGACGGGCCTGGTGGTTTCCTGCCAGGACGAAAAATCGCAGATCAAGAACCGCTCCAAGGCCGAGCGCGTGCTGCGCTCGCGGCTTTACGAGTTGGAACTCGAAAAACAGCAGGCGGCGCTGGGCGCGGAGCGGCGCAGCATGGTGGGAACCGGCGATCGCAGCGAAAAGATCCGCACTTACAACTTCCCGCAGAACCGCGTGACGGATCACCGCATCGGCCTCACGCTGCATCAACTGGATTTCGTGATGGAGGGAAAGATGGATGCCATCTTCGACGCCCTCACCACTTTTTACCAGGCCGAAAAGCTGAAGCAGCAGACCGACCAGGGCGCGTTGGTCTGAAGCCCCATGACGGTGCACACGGCATTGCTCCAGGGCGTCCGCCTGCTGGAGGATGCCAGTACAGCCGTGCCGCGGCTCACCGCCGAGGTGCTGCTGGCGCACGCCATCCACAAAGAGCGGGTCCACCTCTACGCCCACCCCGAACAGGAATTGCAGGAGTTGGAGTGGCTGCACTATGGCCGCTACCTGCACGAGCGCCTCAACGGCAAACCCACGCAGTACATCACCGGGCGGCAGGAGTTCTACGGGCGCGAGTTTCGGGTGACGCCGGACGTACTGATTCCGCGCCCGGAGACCGAGCACGTGGTGGAAGTCGCCCTCCGGATCGCGCGGGGGGCCAAACGCGTGCTCGATGTCGGAACCGGTTCCGGCGCGCTGGCGGTGACGCTGCAACTGGAAACCGGCGCCCGGGCATGGGCCACGGACATCTCGCCGGCGGCCGCCACGGTTGCCGCCGGGAATGCCCGGCGCCTCGGTGCGCCGGTCAACGTAGCGATCTGCGATCTGATGGAAGCGATCGCCGCCGGCGCCATGGACCTGATCGTCTCCAACCCACCCTACGTGCCGATCGCCCAGCGGCAGGGCTTGCAGCGGGAGGTCCGGGATTGGGAACCCCACGTAGCGCTCTTCGCCGGCGAGACCGGCTTCGAGATCTACGACCGCATTGTGGCCGATGCCCCGCGGGTCCTGCGCCCCGGCGGTTGGATCGTTATGGAGCTGGGCTTCGGCAGCCGCGACTACGTCGCCAACCTTCTCTGCGGATGGCGGGACGTGCGCATCGATCCCGACCTGGCCGGAATCCCCCGCGTGATCGCCGCGCGCCGCGTGGGCTGGCCTTTATGAGTACAAAGAGGAACAAGAAGACCACAATGCCGGACCAGGAAGG
>PMYB01000053.1:0-3357 GCA_003170915.1 Bryobacterales bacterium
GGTCTGCTCACCAACATGCTGACTGTACAGAAATCCATCAAGCGCCTGAAGGAACTGGAAGCCATGGCGTCGGTGGAAGGCGGCTATGCCGGCCGGCCCAAGAAAGAAGTCATCCGGCTGGAGCGCGAGCGCAAGCACCTGGATCAGAACCTCTCGGGCATCAAGGACATGCCGGGGCTGCCGGACGTGCTGTTCGTGATCGATTCCAACAAGGAAAGCATTGCGGTGAAGGAAGCGCGGCGGCTAGGCATCCCGGTGGTGGCGATCGTCGATACCAACTGCGACCCGGACGAAGTGGACTACGTGATTCCGGGCAACGACGACGCGTTGCGCGCCATCCGCCTGTTCGCCAGCAAGATCGCGGACGCGGTGGTGGAAGGCCGCGCGCTGGCCACCGAGCAGGACTTCACGGCCGATAAGATTGTTCAGGACGAGACGCCGGCGGAAGAAGGCATGGTCGAGTACACCGAGTATGTGGATCCGAAGTATGCCGAGAAGATCATGGCGGAGAGCCTGAGCATGGCAGACGCCCCGACGCTGGCCTCGCCGCGCAAGGGACCCGCTTCGGAGACGGCTGAACCGGCGGGCGAGCCGGCGGCGACGGAGAGCGGGCACTAGACACAAGAGCATCGACACGAGTGTCGATGCGGCACGCATGAGTGCGTGCGCCACAAAGCACAGGAAGACCAAATATGGCGGAAATTACCGCGAGATTAGTGAAGGACCTCCGCGAACGCACGGGGGTGGGAATGATGGAGTGCAAGCGCGCCCTGGTGGAAGCCAAGGGCGATATTGCGGATGCGGAAATCCTGCTGCGCAAGTGGGGAATCGCGTCGGCCGGCAAGAAGGCTGCGCGCACCACCAGGCAGGGATCGATTGGCAGCTACATTCACCACGGCGGCCAGCTCGGCGTGCTGGTGGAGGTGAACTGCGAATCCGATTTCGTGGCGCGCACCGATGTGTTCAAAGAACTGGTGCACGATGTCGCCATGCACATCGCGGCGGCCGATCCGCGCTTCATCCGCAAGGAGGACGTTCCGGCGGACGTGCTCGATAAGGAGAAGGAGATCGCGCGCGCGCGGGCGGTGCTGGAAGGCAAGCCGGAGAAGATTCTCGACAAGATCGTAGAGGGCCGCATCGCCAAGTTCTACGAAGAGGTCTGTCTCCTGGACCAGCCGTTCGTGAGGGAAGCCACCCTCACGGTGGGGCAACTGGTGAAGACCAAGATCGCCAAGCTGGGCGAGAACATCGGCATCGCGCGGTTCGTCCGCTTCAAGGTGGGCGACGTGGCGGCGGCCGAAGCGGGCGGCGACAACCCAGTACCCGAACCGGTCTCGCAGTAAATGTCCGGCTATAAGCGCATCCTGCTCAAGCTGAGCGGAGAAGCCTTGGCGGGCGGGGCCGCGTTCGGCATCGACGCCGAACGGGTGAAGCAGTTGGGACGTGAAGTCTCCGATGTGGCGGCGGCGGGCGTCCAGATCGGCGTGGTCGTGGGCGGCGGCAATATTTTCCGCGGAGTGGCCGCGGCGGCCCAGAAGATGGACCGGGTGACGGCCGACCAGATGGGCATGCTGGCCACCGTCATCAACTCCCTGGCGCTCTCCGACGCGCTCGAGCAGATGGGCGTTCCGACGCGCGTCATGACCGCCATCGAGATGCGCCAGGTGGCCGAGCCTTACATCCGGCGCCGCGCCATACGGCACCTGGAGAAAGGCCGGATCGTGATTTTCGCGGCCGGCACCTCCAATCCTTACTTTTCCACGGATACGGCGGCCACGCTTCGGGCGCTCGAAATCAAGGCCGAGGTGATCGCCAAAGCCACCCGGGTGGACGGCGTGTACGACCAGGACCCGCTGAAGTTTTCGGCGGCGGTGAAGTACGGCGAAGTCACCTATCTCGAGGTGCTCTCGCGGGGGCTGGGCGTGATGGATGCCACGTCGATCGCCATGTGCCGGGACAACAAGCTGCCAATCATCGTTTTCAATCTGAACACTCCAGGCAATATAATGCGAATGTCGATGGGCGAGCCCATCGGCACGGTAATTCACTAGCCGCGTTTCGGAGGCACTGCGCTATGAAGACAGAACAGCAACCAGCATCCGGCAGTCCAATATTCAACTCCGTGAAGGAAGTCGAGGGCAACCTGAAGGCGCGGATGGAAAAGGCCGTCTCGGATTTGCAGCACGAGATGGCTTCCATTCGGACCGGGCGAGCCTCACTGGGGATTCTGGATCACATCCGGGTGGATTACTACGGAACGCCCACCCCGCTGAACCAGGTCGCAAATCTGCACGTTCCGGAGCCTTCGCTGATCACTATCCAGCCGTGGGACGTTTCGCAGATCGGGCCGATCGAAAGGGCCATCCGGGTTTCCGATCTGGGTCTGAATCCAGCCAACGACGGAAAGATCATCCGGCTGCCGATTCCGCCGCTCACCGAAGAGCGCCGCAAGGAACTGGTGAAAAAACTGCACGGGGTGGCCGAGCACCATCGGGTTTCCGTGCGCAACATCCGGCGGGATGGCAACGAAGCGGTGAAGAAGCTTCTGAAGGACAAGAAGATCACCGAAGACGACGACAAGAAGGCCCACGATGAGATCCAACGGCTGACCGACGGGTGCATGGAGAAGCTCGACCAGGCGGCCAGGACCAAAGAAAAAGAGATCATGGAGATCCGGTAGGGGCGACAGGCGCCGTGATTTGACGCTGCGGTGCGCTCGGAGAGGCTGTACGCAGCGGCGTCAGGTCTATCTGTCCATCGGCAGCCATCAATGCAGCGCTCGAACCTACAACCCGTCGGTTAACAGCCGAATGGCTTATAGCCGCCTCGCGTTGCAAACACGAGACTTAGACGTGCAAAAAACGAATTCTCGCGGAATTTGGGGGGACTTTGGGGGTACTCCAGACGCTTCTTCAGGGACCAGTTTCCGAGATGCCCGTCTACCGTCCACAATGCCGTATGCGTGGATGGCTGCTGTTGAAAACTCCACTGTCGAGATTTTCGGCGCCGCTTCGTTGGGAGTTCACTCCGCATTTCATCCCGGGCCCAAGCCATTGGAAGCAGGCGCAGCCGGTCCGGTTCATTACTGGTTGTCTGGCGCCTCCGCGCTGAACAGATCAACATCGTAGCGTCGGGTCCGCTATGGATTGATCTCCCAGATTGGCGCGGCCGTAGCCTGGAGGCGTTCCATCGCCTCGGCCTGGGGTACTCGCTGTCACAGGTAATCAGGCATGAAGGACCCCATATCAGAGTTTCATCAGAGACTTGTAAGACTTTGCGAAGGACATTCGCACCGTTCCCAGGGCAAACTCGGCTTGTGAGGAAGCGTGAGGCTGCGGCCAGGCGCCTCCGAACAGC